>JAFAVH010000112.1 GCA_019242655.1 Methylobacteriaceae bacterium | reverse complement strand
ACTTCGACATTTGTGATGCCGACCTCGCAAACATGCGAGGTCGGATGGCGCCGGGAATGACACGCAAGCTCACGCAGCCTTCTCGATCTCCGCCAATTCTGTAGCGTAATTCGGATATGAGTCCTTCAGCGAGGCGACGTTCAGAAGCATCGTTGCCAACAGTTCGCTGGTGCCCGGTGCATAGACGCGTGTCTTGATCCACATGCTTTCCGTCCGCTTGCTGCCGGAAAGCGCGACGACTTCGCGCTCGATCTCATAAGGCTCGCCGACAAAGAGCGGGCCTTTGATCAACTTGATCTCCTGGTCGGCAAACAATCCGACGGCGCCGCCGCGCACCAAAAGCTGGTCGAGCTTGCTTGTATAGTTCAAAAGCACGCTGATCATCTCGAGCGGAACGATGGCACGGCCGAACAGCGATGTGCCGGCTGCGGCGACGTCATACCAGGGGCTCGGCTCGGTGATTTTTTTGAGCTTCTGCTGCAACGAGAACGGATAAAGCGCGCCCATGTTCTGATCGGCGGCCATTTCGATCTTCCGTCGTGAGGTCTTATGCCCGATGCGAATGTCGCGCAGGATCACGAGCGTTCCCGGCGGCGGCAGCGTCTTCAGTCGGTCGTCCAATGCGGAGGGCGGCGAATTGTTGCCGACCGATGCGGAGCCGCGCAAAACTTCCGTGCCGTCTTCTTTCACCATCGTGATCACGGCGCGATCGTCGCCGGATTGTGTCATGATCGCGCGGACGCGCTCGCCTTCATAAACGGCGTTGCGATAATGCGCGGAAATGCAGCCCTCGCTGAACCAGCGCTCGCCCCAGAGCGCAAAGCCAAGCGGCGCGAACTGGCTGAAATGCGTCGGACCCTCGATCGTCCCGCCGCGGAAGCCGAGCTTCTGCGCCGTCGCGTCGTCATGGATCGAGGCATGTTCGTCATATTCCTGCGCAGCAAGCATTTGCAGCGGCGCGCGCCACGGGCCGGTGAGAGTGTTGCCCGATCGTTCTATCGGCGTTGCAAATGGCTCGTTCCGCATGATGCGCCCCACATACAAATCGCTGGAATCCCTACGAAATGCTCGACGAATCAACAAGCAGATTCAAGCCAATTCGCACCGGAACGTTTCCGCTTAAGGCGAGTTTTGTCGCCTGACGCAAACAATCAGAGGAGAAGGAACATGCGGCTTAAGGTTTTGATCGGAGCGGCGGCTCTTGCAGCGGCGCTCCCGCTTGCAGCAAATGCGCAAGGCGTGATCGGCGGCGCAGAACGCGGCGCGGCCGAAGGCGGCGCGGCTGCAGGTCCAGTTGGCGCCGTCGTCGGCGGCGCAGTCGGCGCTGCGACCGGCGGTGTTGCCGGCGTGCTCGGCCTCGATCAGCGCCCGCGCTTCCGCGAATATGTCGTACGCGAGCATGTGCCGTCGTATCGTTATGCGGAGCCGCTTCGTGCGGGCGTCGTCCTGCCCGAAGCTGGCGTGCGTTACTATGACGTGCCTGCCGAATATCGCGTCGGGCCGGGATATCGCTACACCGTCGTGAACGATATGCCGGTCATCGTCGATCCGCATACGCGGCGTGTCGTCGAGGTGATCGAGTAATCACGAACCGAGCAATCACGAACATGGACCGGGCGCCATTTGCGCCCGGTTCAATTCGCGCTCTCGGCCGCGAGCAGCTCGGCCTGATGCGCTGTCGTCAGCGCGTCGATGATCTCGTCGAGCGCCTCGCCCTCCATCACCTTGTCGAGCTTATACAGCGTGAGATTGACGCGGTGATCGGTCACGCGCCCCTGCGGAAAATTGTAGGTCCGGATCCGCTCTGAGCGGTCGCCTGAACCGACTTGCGAGCGCCGGTCGGCCGCGCGCGCGCTGTCGCGGCGTTGACGTTCCATGTCGTAAAGACGCGCGCGTAACACATCCATCGCCTTGGCGCGATTGCGATGCTGCGAGCGTTCCTCCTGCATGACAACGACGATGCCGCTCGGCACATGCGTGATGCGGATCGCCGATTCCGTTTTGTTGACGTGCTGGCCGCCGGCACCTCCCGAACGCATCGTGTCGATGCGCAGATCGGATTCGGCGACGTCGACGTCGACGTCTTCCGCTTCCGGCAACACAGCGACAGTTGCAGCCGATGTGTGAATACGCCCCTGCGTCTCGGTCGCCGGCACGCGTTGCACGCGATGCACACCGGATTCGAACTTCAGCCGCGCGAATACGCCGCGTCCGTTGATCTCGGCGACGATTTCCTTGTAGCCACCGGCCGTTCCCTCACTCGCCGAAAGCAGGTCGACCTTCCAGTTATGCGCCTCGGCATAGCGCTGATACATGCGGAAGAGATCGCCCGCGAATAGCGCCGCCTCGTCACCGCCGGTCCCGGCGCGCACTTCGAGAATGACGCCGCGTTCGTCGGCGGCATCTTTCGGCAGCAGCGCAAGGCGCAGCTTGCCTTCGCTCGCGCCGAAGCGCTGCTCAGCGTCCTGCAATTCGGTTTCGGCGAGCCCGCGCATTTCGGCGTCGAGCGACGGCTCGGCGAGCATGGCCTTCAGGCCCGCGACCTCGTCCGCCGCGGCGCGATACGCGCGTGCGGCCTCGACCACCTCGTCGAGCGAGGCGAGCTCGCGCGACGCCGCGACGTAAGCGGCGCCGTCCGCACCCTCCGCCAACTTCGCGGAGAGTTCGTCGTGGCGGCGCAGGATCAGATCGAGCTTTTGCGTCGGGATCATTGCCGGCGTTTAGCGCGATCAGGCCGCGGCATCGAGTCCGACCGCCTCAAGTGCCTTGGCCTGCCGGCCGGCGAGCGCGTCGATGTGAAAATCGCCGAGCGCCTCGTTGAACAGGCGATGATAGTTGAGCTGCGCATCGAGATGCAGAAAGACGCTGCCGAGGCCGATTGCGGCGCGATCCATGAACACGAATTCGCGCGGCACTTTCACCGGCCCTTTGGCTTTCAGCGCCTGGTGAACCTGAAAGGCTTCACGCCGGCCATAGCGGCCCGGCGCAACGCCGTCAGCAATCGTGCGCACGCGATCCTCGAGCAGCGGGCCGTAGATAAAGCGCGCCCAGATATTCAAGACTTCGATCACGTCCTTGCGCAGGTCCTTGAAGCCCCAGGTCTCGTAGGCGTGCACGACACGCGCCTCGTCGCCGGTGCGCAAACCTTCGTAGAGATCGTAGACGCCCTCGACGAATGTCGGCGGAAAGATGCGGATGCAACCGTAATCGAGCAGGTTGATGCCACGCGCCGCGCCGGATTCATCTGCAAATACCGAATAATTGCCGAGATGCGGATCGCCGTGGATCACGCCGTAGGCGCTGAACGGCACCCACCATGCCTTGAACATCGCAACCGCCAAACGATCGCGCACGTCCTGCGCGGCATCTTTGAACGCGAGCAGCTTCGCGCCTTCGAGCCAATCCATGGTCAAAAGCCGGCCGGTCGACAATTCCGGCCAGACGCGCGGCACGCGAACCTCGCTCACGTTGGCGAGCATCAGCGCATAGAGCGCAGCGTGTTTCGCCTCACGTCGATAGTCCAGTTCCTCGCGCACCCGCGCGCCGATCTCTTTGGCGATCTCGCGCGTGTCGATCACCGGATTGAGACGGCGATGAATCGAGAACAGAATTGCAAGCTGCGACAAATCGGCTTCCACTGCCGACTTCATGTCCGGATATTGCAGTTTGCAGGCAAGCGCGGCGCCGTCACGCGCGGTTGCGCGATGCACCTGCCCGAGCGATGCGGCAGCGGCGGGCTTGAGATCGAAATCGCGGAAGCGCAATGCCCAATCCGGCCCGAGCTCCGCCTGCATGCGGCGCTTGACGAAAGCTGCACCCATCGGTGGCGCATGCGACTGCAATTTGCCGAGCTCATCGGCATATTCCGGCGGCAACAGATCGGGGATGGTCGCCATCAGCTGTGCGACCTTCATCAGCGGGCCCTTCAAGCCGCCGAGCGCCTGCGCCAGAACGGCGGCATTGTCGCTGCGGCGCCCGGTGCCTGCAAGGCGCTGGCCGGCCATTCGTGCCGCGACGCCGCCGACATTGGCGCCGACACGCGCATAACGCGCCGCGCGTGCGGAGAATCGATTGGCTTCGCTATCCGTCATTGGCGATAACATAGTGTGCAGGACCCTCGACTGCGACCCTCGCAGCCCCCAGGAAGCGCGAGCAGTGATTCGGTTTTGCTTCAACTATTCTTGAAGCCTGATCACTGCCCGAAGCGCCGCCCCGAAGGGGCCGCGAACGGGCGAGGCCGTCTTTTCCGCCGAAAACTCGCTCTTCTAGGTGTGTTTATCTGTGCAAGACTGTATTTCCACGCGACTAGACAGTGGCAGGCGGGAACGACCGGGGGTTAGGCTCGTTCTCAGCCGGGGGCGCATCTCCTCACGCGCCGGGCCGAATGGGAGACGACTGATGGCAGCCAAAAGTACAGCCAAATCCAAATCGAAAACCGCGGCGAAAAAGAGCCCTCCAAAGACCGCCGCCAAGAGCAAGGCAAGCGCGTCGAAGAGCAGCGCGTCCAAAAGCAGCGCGAAAGCTCCGGCGAAGAAATCTTCGGGACGCAGCGCTGCCGCCAAGACCAATTCCGGTCTGATGAAGCCGTTGCAGCCCTCGCGCGAATTGGCGCAGGTTGTCGGCGACAAGCCCTTGCCGCGCACCGAGGCCGTCAGCAAGATCTGGACTCACATCAAGAAGCACAATCTGCAGAATCCGCAGAACAAGCGGGAAATCCTCGCCGACGACAAGCTTGAGCCGGTCTTCGGCAAGAAGAAGGTGACGATGTTCGAGATGAACAAGCTGCTCGCGGGCCATCTCAAATAGACGCGCAAACGGAACCGTCGGCGGCAACGGCTCGTTCCTGGGGAGCCGTGCCGTTTGCCGGCGCGATGATCGCCGACCCGAAAAGCCCAGGAGATGACGATGCGTTTCGCGCTCGGACTTATCGTCGGCGTCCTCATCACGATTGCAGCAGCCTATTTGCGCGACGCCGCCCAACCGACCGGCGCCGAGGCGCGTCCAATGGTCAATTGGGACGTCGTCGATCATAGCGTCCACGACTTGAGCGAAACGGTGCGCGATCAATGGGCGCGGTTGGTCGGCGGCGTGAGGCGCGCCGAAAAGAACATCTGATCCGCCTCGCGTCCCGCGTGTCCGTTATATCGCGGGCCCGAACAACGGCACTTGCCGACGCTTGAACAATCCGACGAGCGCGCATCCCGCGCCGATGCCGCCGAGATGGGCCCACCAGCCGATATCGCTTCCCTGACCCATAAATGCCGAGACGACCTGGAAGAAAATCCAGATGCTCACAAACCAGGAAGCAGGGATGTGCAGCGGCAACCAGGGAATAAGGATGAAACCCCAGATGCGTGCTTTCGGATAAAGCAAGAGATAAGCAGCGGCGACGGCGGAGATTGCGCCCGAAGCGCCGATCAGCGGCGACTGTCCGCTCGGTACCATCGCAGCGAACGTCAACGCCGCAACGATGCCACAGATCAAATAAAAGACGAGATAGCGCGCCGTCCCCATCGCATCCTCGACATTGTCGCCGAACACCCAGAGGAACAGCATGTTGCCGAAGATATGCGCGATATTGGCATGCACGAACATGCCAGTGAGCAACGTGACCGGTGTGGGGACGAGCGCTATGTCGGGCGATAATATTGCGGTTCCGAAAAGAACAGCCGGGATGACGCCGAGTGCTGTTTCCAGACGATTCGTGTCGGGCGCGGTCTGCAACAACACGAAGACAAGGACATTGACAGCAATGATCGACCAATTGCCGGCTGGAAACCGCAGATACCGGAGCGGAACGCCATCGTAGAGCGGCGCGAACATTAAGCGACTTCGGACACTCGCGCGCTTGAAGCGCTACCCTATTCGGTCACGACGATCTTGTGATCGCCGCAAAGGTCGATATCCCCTTCGCCCGGGCCGTCTTCAAGTTCCCAGGTAACTTTATAGTCGCAGCCTTTCGCGCCTTTCAAAACGACGCGGGCGCCTTTACCAGCAGTCACTGCCTTGTCCAGCTTGCCAACGGTTTTGCCCTGTTCGCCCGGCAACGCGATTTGCAAACTCTTCAGCGTAGATTGGCTTTTGTTCTCGACACTGACCATCGAGGGGACCTTCTTGCCGCTGTCGGCTTTCGCTTTGGCGGCGACCTTCGGCTTCGTGGATTTAACGGCGGGTGCGGGGGACGCGCTTGGAGCGGGCGCACCGGCAGCAGGTGCTGCGGCGGCGGGCGCAGCCTGGGTCGCTTGTGCGACATCGAATGCAGGAGCGGCCAATGCTGGAAGTGAAGCCAGGCCGACGAACAGGCCGACGCATATACAAAGGGTTCTCATCGTACTCTGCCCCGATTACACCTCTAGCCTATACTTAACCGAAAAACGCGCAAGTCTTGCGCTCGAACATAGGGAGCGAGACACGTCCAAGGCGTCGTATATTCGGCGATCAGCCGTTCGGCGTACCGACTCTTACCCGAGCGGGCGCCGAGAACAAGGATCGGTGGCGTTATTCTTTTAATCTGCGAAGACGACGGTCTTGGCGCCGTTGACAATGACGCGGTCGTCGAGATGGTAGCGCACCGCGCGTGCAAGCACGCGCCGCTCGATGTCACGGCCTTTGCGCACCAGGTCCTCCGGCGAGTCGGCGTGGCTGATGCGCTCGACATCCTGCTCGATGATCGGACCTTCATCGAGTGCGGCGGTGACGTAATGCGCGGTGGCGCCGATAAGCTTCACGCCGCGCTCATGCGCCTGATGATACGGTTTTGCGCCCTTGAAGCCGGGCAGAAAGGAATGATGGATATTGATGCAGCGGCCGGCGAGTTCCGTAGTGAGCTCATCCGAAAGGATTTGCATGTAACGCGCGAGCACGACGAGTTCGGTGTCCGTCGAGCGGGCGAGCTGCACAATCTTGTCTTCCTGCTCGCGTTTGCCTTCCTTCGTGACCGGCAGATAGTGGAAGGGAATGCCCTGCAGATCGACATGGGCATAGCCTTCGAGCGGGTAATTGGCGACGACCGCGGTGACCTCCATCGACAGCTCTCCGATGCGGCGACGATAGAGCAGATCGACGAGGCAATGGTCGAAGCGCGAGACAAGGATCATCACGCGCCGCTTCTGCTGACGCGGACGGATGGACCAGGTCATGCCGAATTCCTGCGCCAGCTTGGCAAAGTCCTCGTGCAAATTGCCGGGACGCGCGCCCTCGACCGCGTTGAAGAGGACACGCATGAAAAAGCTGCCGCCGGTCGTGTCGTCGAACTGGCGCGATTCCAGAATGTTGTAGCCGTGCCGGAACAGAAAATCCGAGACGCCCGCAACGATTCCCGGCCGGTTGCGGCAAGAGAGCTTCATCACAAAGGAAGAGTTCATCGCGCGTGCGTGCCAAAGTGGGCCCGGAGCGTCAAGCATATCGGCGCGAAAATCAGCTGCCGATCAGACTGCGGGTACCATCAAAAATCAGCTTCAATCCGATCAGGAAGGTGAAGAGATAGATGATGCGGTAAAAGAGCCGGCCAGACACCCGGCGCACCAGCCAGATGCCGACGAGCGTCGCTGCGATCGCCAGTGGAAACAGTGTTGCCGAGACTTTGAAATTCTCGAACGACACCTGCCCGATCGCAAAGAAGGCTGCGACTTTGACCCAGTTGATGGCGGCGAAGACCATGATCGCCGTGCCGGCATAAAGCGGCGGCGAGAGGCGTTGCGGCAGGACATAGACCTGAAACGGCGGGCTTCCCGCATTGGCGATGAAACTGGTGAAGCCCGCGCAGGCGCCCCAGAAGACGCCGCTTGCAACCGCACCGGTTCGCGGTGTCTCGCGCGTATGGCTTGGTGTGAGCCAGGTGTAGAGAACGAAACCGGAGGCGATCAGTCCGACGCCGAGGACGACGATTGCATCCGTGACATAGGCCGCGGTGATCGCCGCGACGACAATGCCCAACATGCCGCCGGGAATCATGATCGCGACGATGCGGCGATTGAACGAGCGCCGATACGCCCAGACGCTGACCACGTCCTGCACGATGAGAATGGGCAGCATGATCGCCGCCGCGCGGATCGGTGAGGTGACCAGCGCGAGGAGCGGAATCGACAAGAGGCTCAAGCCGGAGAAGCCACCTTTCGATAGGCCGACGAGGATCACTGCCGGGATTGCGGCGAGGTAGAACTGCCAGGGCATGCGTGGCGGGTGGGTAGCGGCAGTGCGCGCCCGCGTCCACCGCGCACCTTGCGTTGCCGAGCCGCTCACGTATCAGTGCGCACGGGAGGAAGGCGATGGCGAGCAGGTATCCAGAGGTCTTGGCGGCTTGGCAGCGCGATCCGCAGGCCTTTTGGGCCGAGGCGGCGCAGGAGATCGATTGGATCGAGAAGCCGAGGACGATCTTCGACCCGAAGGCGGGTGTCTACGGCCGTTGGTTTCCCGATGCCGTCTGCAACACCTCATGGAACGCAATCGATCGCCACGTGCATGGCGGGCGCGCCGCGCAGCCCGCTCTCATCTACGACAGCCCGATGGCGGGCGAACAGCGCATCTACACCTATGCCGAGCTGCTCGAAGAGGTGCGCACGCTGGCCGGCGTGCTCGAGGAATTCGGCGTCACGAAAGGCGACCGCGTCGTCATCTACATGCCGATGGTGCCGGAAGCTTCATTCGCGATGCTCGCTTGCGCGCGTCTCGGCGCGATCCACTCGGTCGTGTTCGGCGGCTTTGCCGCCAAGGAACTAGCGACGCGGCTCAACGATGCGAAGCCGAAGCTCGTGCTCACCGCTTCTTGCGGATTGGAACCGGGACGCACCGTCGCCTACAAGCCGCTGCTCGATCAGGCCATTGAGCTCGCCGAGGCAAAGCCGAATGCGGTCATGATCCTGCAGCGGCCGCAGCTTAAGGCCGCGCTCGTCGACGGACGCGATCACGATTGGCACGAGCGCGTCGAGGACGCGCGGCGCAACGGCCGCGCCGCCGATTGCGTGCCGCTTCTCGCGACCGATCCGCTCTACATTCTTTACACGTCTGGCACGACCGGCATTCCGAAAGGTGTCGTGCGCGACAATGGCGGCCACATGGTCGCGCTCAAATGGTCGATGTGGAACCTCTACGGCACCAAGCCCGGAGAGGTTTACTGGTCGGGATCCGATATCGGTTGGGTCGTCGGCCATTCCTATGTCGTCTATGCGCCGCTTCTGCATGGCGCGACGTCGATCATGTACGAGGGCAAGCCGGTCGGCACGCCGGATGCCGGCACGTACTGGCGCGTGATCTCCGAACATAAATGCGTCGCGCTCTTCACCGCGCCGACGGCGTTTCGCGCGATCAAGAAGGAAGACCCGAAAGGCGAGTATGTAAAGCGCTACGATCTCTCGCACTTCCGCACGCTGTTCCTTGCGGGTGAACGCGCCGATCCCGACACGGTGAAATGGGCGCAGGATGTGCTGCAAAAGCCGGTGATCGACCACTGGTGGCAGACGGAAAGCGGCTGGTGCATGGTCGGCAATCCCGTCGGGCTTGGCACAATGCCGGTGAAGCTCGGCTCGCCCAGCGTGCCGATGCCGGGCTACGCGATCGACGTCCTCGATGAGGCGTGCCGCTCGATGAAGCGCGGTGAGATGGGCTCGATTGTCGTCAAGCTGCCGCTGCCGCCCGGCTGCCTGCCGACGTTGTGGAAGCAGGACGAGCGCATGCGCGAAAGCTATCTCGACGAATTCCCCGGGTATTACAAAACCGCCGATGCCGGTTACGTCGATGAGGACGGCTACGTCTACATCATGGGCCGCACCGACGACATCATAAACGTTGCCGGCCATCGCTTGTCGACAGGCGGAATGGAAGAGGTGCTCGCCTCGCATCCCGATGTCGCGGAATGCGCGGTCATCGGCGTGAAGGACGACCTCAAAGGCGAAGTGCCGTGCGGGTTCATTGTGTTGAAGGCGGGCGTCAACCGTCCGCCGAACGAGATCGAGACGGAGGTCGTGTCGCTGGTGCGCGAGAAGATAGGTCCGGTCGCCGCGTTCAAGCGCGCGATTGCCATCGAGCGCTTACCGAAAACGCGCTCCGGCAAGATATTACGCGCGACGATGAAGAAGATCGCCGATCAGGATCAGTGGTCGATGCCGGCGACGATCGACGATCCCGTTGTCTTGGATGAGATCGCCGACGCGCTGAAGAAAAAGGCGGGGTGAGCACCACTCCCGGAGCCGCGAAGCGGCACGTCGCGAACCTCACTCCCCGATCGGCAGGAACGCGATGCGGCGTGGCGCGACATTGAGCTTCTGCGCGATCTCCTGATGCAGCTCGGCAAGCGACGTGTCGGAACGCGAATTGATTGCCAAGAGCGCCCCGTCGAAATGCTCGAACCACGTGAGGCTCATGCCGTTCGCGTCGCGCGACAGCGTTCCCAAGGCATGATCGTTGACGACAACGATCCAGCGCTCCGTCCAATTGCCGGCGAACAGCCGGCGGAACATATCTCGCAGCTTGCCGCCAGACAGGGCGAGCGCACCGTTCGCATCGACGGCAAGATTCGCCGCATTCGGAATGAGCGTCATATCCCGCCTCCATCAAGTCCCATATCATGGGCATCGCCGGGTACGCCGCGTGGCGATACGCGCAGCCATGGCCGCGGCCCCGGCGCCGCCTCTTCATCTTCGCGCGATGCCGGTTGATAATGATTGCGCACAAGCTTGATCTTGCCATCGCGCAAGGCGGCGA
>JAFAVH010000172.1 GCA_019242655.1 Methylobacteriaceae bacterium | reverse complement strand
CTGCCAAGATGATCGCCACGGTCGACGACCTCGAAGCGATTGCCATCAATGACGACGCCGACGTCGCCGCGCTTTCCGGCTGGCGGCGCGAATTGTTCGGCCAGAAGGCGCTCGAATTGAAACGCGGACACCTGGCGCTGACTGTCGAGAACGGGAGGGTCGCGACGCTCGAATGGCGCGCGGCGCCAAGTGACACTTCAAGTGACGCGGTAAGCCCAGAGGTCGCCTAACCTATGCCGTGCGGATCACCGCGTCGCGTCCGATCAATCGTGCCAAGCGCTGCAACCGGTTTTGCAGCCGCTCGCTGGCAAGATCGCCGAATTCAGGCGGCAGCATCAGATTGACGACGCCGCGTGCGCAAAGCATTGGCGTTCGCGGCAACACGCCCGCGGTTCCCGCCGATATGATGTAGGCGACCCGCATCGCAGCACCGAGAATACGGGCGCGATCGAGCAGCCGCGACGAGACAAGCGTGCGCAGCTCTGGCGCAAGAGACTCCTCCGGCCCCTCGTAACGGAACGCGATGACCAGTGCGATGAACGCGCGGCCGGGATGATCGATGCCGACAATCGACGCATTGGCGATCATGTTAAGCGACTGCTCGCCGCGATAATCGGGATGGCCCCGCCAGCCGATATCCGCAAGGAGGCACGCTGCATGACGCAAGCGCACCTCTTCCGGCGTCTCCTCGTTGAGCCCGGTCGAGCGCATGAATGCGTCGATCCAGGCGAATAATTCCTCGCTGTGCTCCGGCTCGCGTGAGCGCAGGACGTTGAACTCGCGCGCAGCGGAGATCAGCGCGTCCTCTTTGCGCGTTGCTTTATCGAGCCGCTCGTAAAGCAAGCCCTCGCGCACGCCGGCAACGGAGATGACGATCTCTCTCGGCTTCGCGCGGCGGATAATCTCGTCGAGGACGACCGCGCCGTAGGCAAGGAGCGGTCGGCGTGCCGCCGAGACGGCGCCGATCGAGACGAGCGCATCCGAATCGACCCGTTCGATCAACCCAAGAAAATCGACCGCATCGCGCACGGGAATCGTATAATTGTGCATGATTTTCAGCGGGTAATTGCGCTGACGCATATGCAGACGCGCTAGCGCGCGCCAGGTGCCGCCGACCGCGTAAAAGGTGCGGCCGGACAGGCTCTTCAGCGCCTTCGTATCGCCGATCGCCTCTCGCACGATCTTCGCCGCCTGCCGCGGCGATTTATTCGATGCATCCATGAGTGCGAGACCGCCAAGTGGCAGCGACGCGCCTTTGCCGATGCGCGCGCGCTTGACCTTGATCAGTTCGAGCGAACCGCCGCCGAGATCGCCGACGACACCATCGGGCTTGTAGATTGCCGAGAGCACGCCCAATGCGGAGAGCTCTGCTTCACGCCGTCCCGACAAGAGTTCGATCTTCGTGCCGATCGCCTCTTCGGCAGCAGCCAAAAATGCGGCTCCGTTCTTGGCGTCGCGCGCCGCCGCAGTTGCGACGACCTGCATGTCGGCGAGCCGCATGAACTCGCCGAGGACGCGAAAGCGCTTCAGTGCTTTCAGTGCGCGATCGACCGCCTCTTCCGGCAATTGGCCTGTGGTGACCAGGCCGCGCCCGAGACCGCACAAGACTTTTTCGTTGAAGATCGGCGTCGGCGCGCGCGCGCGGCCTTCATAGGCCACAAGGCGCACTGAGTTCGAGCCGATATCGATGATTCCGACAGGCTGCTTTGCCGGCGCATGCGCAACCGCAATCGCCTCATCGCTCGGCGGCGCTTCTTCATCGGCAGGGAATAATCTCGCGACGGCGCTGTGCACGCTTTGGCCTCTTCGAACGATTGCTTACAGCCGGCCTTCGGCCCGTTTGAACAAAACTTTGGGGCCGGATTCCTTGAGGCTCTTGCCGCGTCCGGAAAGGCTCGGATTGGTCATGAAATATTTGTGCGCATTGAACGGCTCGGCGCCTTCCGGCGGCTTGATGCGCAGGCTCGATCCGTCGGGAAGCAGGCGATAGCTCTGCTCGTTGTCGATCAGGTTGGCGACCATGATCTGCTCGAGCACCTGCTGATGGCAGGTCGGATTGAGGATCGGCACCAGCGTCTCGACGCGGCGATCGAGATTGCGTGGCATGAGATCGGCCGAGGAAATGTAGACATGCGCCTTTGCATGCGGGAGGCCGTGGCCGCCGCCGAACGCATAGACGCGCGCATGTTCGAGAAAGCGTCCGATGATCGACTTCACCCGGATGTTCTCGGACAATCCGGGCACGCCCGGGCGCAGGCAGCAAATGCCGCGCACGATGATCTCGATATTCACGCCGGCGGCGCTCGCCGCGTAAAGCGCATCGATGATCTCGGGATGAACCAGCGCGTTGCATTTCAGCCAGATCGCGGCCGGCTTTCCGGCTTTTGCGAATTCGATCTCCTGCTCGATGTGGTCGAGCAGTTTCTTCTTCAGCGAGATCGGAGACACCGCCATGCGTTCAAGCCCACCCGGCTCGGCATAGCCGGTTATGTAATTGAACACGCGCGAGACGTCGCGCCCGATCACCGGATCGGCAGTGAAGAAGGAAATGTCGGTGTAGATGCGCGCGGTCACCGGATGATAATTGCCGGTGCCGAGATGACAATAGGTGACGAGCGAAGAGCCTTCGCGGCGCACGACCAAAGATAGCTTGCCGTGCGTCTTCAGTTCGATAAAGCCGAAGACAACCTGCGCACCGGCGCGCTCCAAATCGCGCGCCCAGCGGATATTCGCTTCTTCGTCAAAGCGCGCCTTCAGCTCTACAAGCGCGGTCACCGATTTGCCAGCCTCAGCCGCCTCGACAAGCGCGCGCACGATCGGACTGTCCGAAGAGGTGCGGTAGAGCGTCTGCTTGATCGCCAACACATTGGGATCGCGCGCCGCCTGTGAGAGGAACTGCACGACAACGTCGAACGATTCGTAGGGGTGATGGACGACAAGGTCCTTCTGCTTGATCGCAACAAAGCAATCGCCGCCGTTGTCGCGGACGCGCTCGGGGAAACGCGGATTGAACGGCTTGAATTTCAAGTCCGGCCGTTCGAGCGCGACAAGCTCCGACAAATCCTTCAGCGCCAGCATGCCGTCGATGAGGAAAATATCTTCGGCCTCGACGTCGGATTCCTCGGCAACGAAAGCACGCAAATCCTCGGGCATATGGGAATCGACTTCGAGCCGGATCACCGATCCGCGCCGCCGGCGCTTCAGTGCCGTCTCGAACAGCCGCACCAAATCTTCGGCTTCTTCCTCGACTTCGAGATCGCTGTCGCGGATGACCCGGAAGACGCCCTGCCCGCGCACGAGGTAGCCGGGAAATAGCCGCGGCGTGAACATGGCGATGACCGCCTCGACGGCGATGAAGCGCGCCTTGCCCTGCCCCGTCGTGTCCGGCAGCCGTATGAAGCGGGCGATCTTGCTCGGGACGCGCACGAGCGCGCGCAAGGTCTTGCGATCGCCCGGACGCACGAGCTCGAAGGCAAGCGTGAAGCCGAGATTGGGAATGAACGGAAACGGATGCGCAGGATCGACCGCGAGCGGCGTCAGAACCGGAAAGACATGCAGAAGGAAATGGTCTTCCAGCCATTCGCGCTCGGGCTTGCTGACCTCGTTAGCCTCGACGATCGCGAGGCCTGCCGCAGCGAGATCGACACGCAGATCGCGCCAGCGCTTGAGCTGTTCCTCGACCAGGAGGACGACGCGCTCGCGAATTTTTTCGAGCTGCTCGGCGGGCGTCATTCCTTCCTGCGAGGCGGCGACCAGACCGGTGCGTATCTGGCCGCGCAAGCCCGCAACGCGCACCATGAAAAATTCATCGAGATTGTTGGCCGAGATCGAGACGAACCGCAGCTGCTCGAGCAAGGGGTGATTGCGGTTCGAGGCCTCCTCGAGGACGCGGCGATTGAATTCGAGCCAGGAGAGCTCGCGATTGATGAAGCGGCGCGGCGAGGAAGCGAGCTCGTCCGGACGCTCGTTCAGCTCGGGCAGGACGTCCATGACGGCGATGTCGGCGCCGATGCGGGCGGCGGCGAGATCATCCTGGACATGCCGTGTCACGTCGGCTCGCTTCGGCTTCAGGCGTACCTCGGTTTCGTCCACGGCTACGAATCCTGTTCTTCACCGAGCTGCAGCGCTTCCAAAACGTCTGCCGCGATCATCTTTGTAATGCGCCGTCCCCGCGAAAGCGCCTCCCGGTCGAGACTGTCCACAAGCCGGCGCACCGCGTCGAGCGTCGGCGCCAGCCGGGTTAGCATGTAATCTATGACACTAATGTCGATCGTCAGCTGGCGATCGACGAGAAGCTTAACCAGCACCGCGCGGAGAAGATCGTCGTCGGGCGAAAATATCTCGACGACCATGGCCCGCCTGAGCCGCGAAAGCAGATCGGGCAGCTGAAAGCGCCAGAGGTTGGGAACGCTGCAGGCTGTGAGAAGCAGCGAGCCGCGCGTCTCCGCGAGCAGGTTCATCAGATGAAAGAGGCGCTTCTCTTCCCCGCCGAGACGGTCGGCATCTTCGATGAGGACATGGCCGGTGCCCGCGAGCGCGGGCACGTCGGCGCCGGCGAAGTCTGCTGCCGGAACGATCGCCGCGCCGGCCCGGCGGGCCCAGATCACCCCGAGATGGCTCTTGCCCGCCCCACGTGGGCCGACCAGGACGAGCGCGCGGTCCGGCCAATCCGGCCAGAGGTCGATGGCGGCCCAAGCGGTCCCGTTCGAGGCGGAGACGAGAAAATCCTCCGCCTCGTAATGCGGCTCGGGCGCAATATCGAGAACGAGCTGCCGGGCGGGCTCTCGTGCGCTCACCGCATCAGCCCTCGATGCCAGGGAGAAGCGGCGCGGCAGCATCTCCGGGTCCGAGATAGAGTTCGCTGCCGCGATAGCGCCGCACCAGATAGCGCAGGATCACGCCCGCGGCCGCGGCAACCGGGACCGCCATGATCAGCCCGGTGAAGCCGAAAAGCGAGCCGAAGGCGAGTAGTGCGAAAATAACCCAGACCGGATGCAAGCCGACTGAGGAGCCGACGAGCTTCGGCGAGAGGATGTTTCCTTCCAGGAACTGGCCGGTGAGCACGACCGCCAAGGTCAGGAAAAACAGCTTCCATTCCGGCCAGCCCTGCACGATGGCGACGATCGCGGAGAGAATCAGCGCCGTCAGCAAGCCAACATATGGAATGAAGCTCAGCAGCCCGGCCGAGAGACCGATCAACAGGCCGAAATTCAGATGGATGAGGGAGAGGCCGATCCCGTACCAGAGGCCAAGAAAGAGACAGACCAGCGACTGGCCCCGTACGAAGCCGGCAAGCGCGCGGTCGATGTCACGGGCGATTGCATGCACGTCGGTGCGATTGCGTGGTGGGATCAGAGTGTCGAGCGTGGCGACCATCCGGTCCCAATCGAGAAGCATGTAGAAGGCCACGACCGGCATCACGACGAGCAGCGA
>JAFAVH010000141.1 GCA_019242655.1 Methylobacteriaceae bacterium | reverse complement strand
CCCGCCTGGTTGGCGCAGCCGGCATAGACCTCGTCGATCTTTTCCGGTGGAAGGTTGGGCGCCTTGGCAAGCGCCGCCTTCATCGCACGGGCGAGGAGGTCGTCCGGGCGCACCGCCGAAAGCGACCCGCCGTAGCGGCCGACCGGCGTGCGGGCTCCCTCGCAGAGATAGGCGTCGCGCATTGGTGTCCTCCGGAATTCGTTGCGGCTTCCGTAGACCCGGGCGCGGATGCTGTCGATACGAGATCGTCGCGGTCCGGCATTGAGGTGTGCGGCTTCCAGGCCACACCCCCCGGCTTTCGCGCCTGCCGGCGAAGTTCCCGCCTTCATGCGCCTCTTTCGGGCCGCAAACGGCCGCGAAACAGCCAAGCCTGGAAGGGAAATCTGGATGCTGGTTCGCCTCGTTTGTGCCGCTGCTCTCTCGTGCGTTTCGGCCGCCGCCGCTCTGGCCGCCGATCCGCCCGCCCACCGCAAATACGAGGAGATGGTCGCCGCATACGCCCGGGCGCATGGCGTTCCGGAGAAGCTCGTCCACCGGGTGATCGTCCGCGAGAGCGGCTACAATGCGAAGGCGATGCACAGCCACTATTGGGGCCTGATGCAGATCACTTACCCCACGGCAAAGAGCATGGGCTACAGAGGCAATCCGGCAGGCCTGCTCGATCCCGAGGTCAATCTGACCTACGCCGTCCCTTATCTCGCCAATGCCTATATGGTCGCCGACGGCGATGAAAACCGCGCCGTGCGGCTCTATGCTAGCGGCTATTACATCTCGGCGAAGAAGGCGCGCCTCTTGGCGAAATTGCGCACGGCAGACTCGGCGCCGTTGCGGCCCGAGCGCCTCGCACCGCAGGCGCCGGCGCCGCAGCCGAGTCTGTTCGCGATGATCTTCGGCGCTTCAACGAGTGTACCTTCGAGCGAGCCTGTTGCCGTCGCGGATGCCCAACCCAACGCAGATGCGGTCGAGCCGATCGTCCCCGACGTCCCGCTCCCGCCGCATCGTCCCCGCCACCTCGGCCGGACATTGACGGCAGCCAATCGTTAGCGGAACGCGAGCGCCGCGAGCGGGTTTGAGACGGAAGAACGTCTCAGGAGCTTGCGATGGCACAGAGTTTGAAGAGCGGCGACAAGGTAAAATGGAACACGTCTCAAGGAGAGACGCACGGCAAGGTCGTCAAGAAACAGACGACACCGACTAAGATCAAAACTCACAAGGTCGCCGCGTCGAAAGAAAATCCCGAATACATCGTGAAAAGCGACAAATCGGGAAAAACAGCGGCGCACAAGCCGAGCCAGCTCAAGAAGGCATGAAGCGCAGGCGAGCGCAGGCACACAAGTCCGCGCTTCATTCTGACTTCTTTTCGCGAAGCTCGCTCGAAGTTGCCCGCGATCTCATCGGTGTCAGCTTGTTTGTCGACGACGTCGGTGGCCGGATTGTCGAAACCGAAGCCTATGATCCCAGCGAGGCCGCCTCGCACAGTTACGGCGGCCGGACCGAACGCAATGCCTCGATGTTTGGTCCCGCGGGACGAGCATATGTCTACCGCTCCTACGGCATTCATTGGTGCTTGAATTTTGTCTGCGGCAATGGGAGCGGCAGCGCGGTCTTGATCCGCGCGCTCGAGCCGACGCGCGGCATCGACGTCATGCGCAAGCGCCGCGGTCTCGATGACGTGCGCTTGCTCTGCTCCGGTCCCGGCCGCTTATGTCAGGCGCTGGCGATCACGCGCGAGCATGATGGGCGCGCGCTTGATGAGCCGCCGTTTGCGTTGGAGCCGCGAGAGAGCGAGCCGGCAATCGCCGTCGGGTTGCGCATCGGCATCACCCGCGCGGTCGAGCTGCCGTGGCGCTTTGTCGAAGCCCACTCGCCATTCGTCAGCCGGAAAATTCCGAACGCGGCGGAAACAGTTTATTGAACGGCCGGCAGGAAGCGAGTGACGTGTGGAAAATCGGCGCAATCGAAATCACGCCGGTGATCGAGCTCGAGATTACCGGCGGCACGCGCTTCATCCTGCCGCAGGCGAGCCGCGACGAGATTCTGAAGATCGGCTGGCTGCAACCGCATTTCGCCGACCCGGACGGCCGGCTCAAAATGGCAGTGCAATCGTTTCTCGTCAAAACACCGGCGCAGCGCATTATTGTCGATACCGGTCTTGGCAACGACAAGCAGGGCCGCGGCGTGCCACGCTGGAACAATTTGCAAACGTTATTTCTTCAGGACATCGCCGCGCACGGCTTCGCTCCCGAGGCGATCGACGCCGTCATCTGCACGCACCTGCATGTCGATCACGTCGGTTGGAACACGCGGCTCGTAGACGGAAATTGGATGCCGACATTCGCAGATGCGCGTTACATCTGGAGCGGCGAGGAATACGCGCACTGGCACGCGCATCGGGACGATCCCGACGTTGCGCCGCATTACACGGATTCGATCAAGCCCATTGTCGATGCGGTGCGTGTTGATTTCGTCGATAGCGATCATCGGTTCAGCCCGGAAATTCGTTTCATTCCGACTGCGGGCCACAGTCCCGCGCATATGAGCATCGCGATCGAATCTGAGGGCTACTCGGCTGTCTTGCTCGGCGACGTATTCCATCATCCCTGCCAGATCGCGCATCTCGACTGGGCGACGCCGATCGACATCGATCCGCTGCGCTCGACAGAAACGCGTCGCCGCATGTGCGAGCGGCTCGCCGGTACGCAAACCTTAGTGATCGGCGGTCATTTCACCGGGCCGAGCGCTGGTTATATCGTGCGCGACGGCGATGGATTCCGGCTCGACCCGGCAAACCGAAGCGGGGGATTGCATGCAGCGTTCGATTAAAAGCGAAGTCGCGTGGGTGACGGGAGGCGGCACCGGTATCGGACAGGCCGGCGCAGTGCGGCTCGCCGCAGAGGGCGCCAAAATCATACTGACCGGGCGGCGCCGCGAGCCGCTCGACGACACTGCGAAAGCGATACGCGACAAAGGCGGCGAAGCGATCGTTGCGCCCGCCGATATGGGCAAGCGCGAGGAAGTCGAGGCGGTCGCCAAACGCATCGCGGACGAGTGTGGGCGCTGCGACATTCTCGTGAACAGCGCCGGCCTCAACGTGCGCAATCGCAAATGGGCCGATGTCGACGCGTCTGCCTTCGACAGCGTCATGGATGCAAATATCTCCGGCCCGTTCTATGCGACCGCCGCTGTGCTGCCGATGATGCGCGAGCAGAAACGCGGTTTGATCATCCAAATCTCATCCTGGGCCGGCGTTTACGTCTCGCCGCTGACGGGCCCGGCTTATTCGGTGTCAAAGCATGGGCTCGTCGCATTAAGCGAGAGCTTGAACCAGGAAGAATGCGTGAACGGCATCCGCTCCTGCTGCATCTGCCCGGGCGAGGTCGCGACACCCATTCTCGACAAACGGCCGGTGCCGGTGACAGATGCCGACAAGGCGCGAATGCTACAGGCGGACGACCTCGGCGAGACCATCTTGTTCGTGGCGCGCATGCCGGCGCATGTCTGCTTGAACGAGATTTTGATCAGCCCCACCTGGAACAGAACGTATGTGGAGCGCGTGAAGCTCTAGGCCGCCTTCTTCGCCTGCTTCACGACGCGCGACCTATAGAGTAGGTAAAGGCCCGAGGCGATGACGATGCCCGCCCCCGTTAGTGTCCAAACATCGGGCAGATCGCCGAACACCAGGTAACCGAACGCAATCATCCAGACGATCTGCGTGTAACCAAACGGCGCAAGCAGCGCCGCCGGTGCGCGGTGGTGCGCGAGGATGAGGAACCAGTGCCCAAGCGCACCGAAGCCGCCGATCAGCACGAGGAACAGCCAGACGCGCCAATCCTGCGGAGTCACCCAGAAGAAAGGCAGCGCCGGCGTGAGGATGATCGCGCCCGAAAGCGCGGAAAAGAACGTCGTCGTGCGAGAGGAATCTGTCGCTGCGAGAACACGCGTGAGAATAACGTAGAAGCAATTGCAAAGCGTGCAGCCGAAACTCAATAACATCGCCGGATGAACGCCGGAGAGGCTCGGTCGCGTCACTACGATCACGCCGATGAAACCGACCAGGATGGCGGCAAGCCGCCGTGGTCCCACCCACTCGCCGAGAATGGGGCCGGCAAAGAGCGCGATGAGCAGCGGACCGGCAAACGAGATCGAAACGGCCTGTGCAAGCTGCAGCCAGCGCAAGGCAAAAAAGTTAAGGACGGTCGCGCCAAAAAGAAGCAGCGCCCGGATGATCTGCAAGCCGGGCCGCGACGTCGACAGCATGCCCGGCGTTGTGGCGGGGTTGACGAAGATCAATACAAACAGCGTCGCGCCCATATAACGCGCCCAGACGACCTCCCAAATGGGGATGTAGCGGCTCATCCACTTGCCGCTTGTGTCAAGGCAAGCAAAGCAGAACAGCGCCGCGAACATGAGCCCGATTGCGACCGAGCGCGCGCGCAACTCTTCCGCGCTCGTCACGTCCATCGACGCGACAAGCTCGATTTTGGGTGCGTCGTTTCGGCGCGCTTCTTCGACGCGTTTTAGATTGCTGCTTCGCATTGCGCTCACATCTGCCGGGAGCGGGCACTATCATGCCAGTGCCGCAACACAAGACGTGAGATGAGTGCAAGCGCCCCGTAGATGAGGAGACCAGTGAAGGAGATCAGCGCCAAGGCCGCAAATATGCGCGGAATGTTCAGGCGATAGCCGGCCTCCGTAATGCGGAAGGCAAGGCCAGTCCCCTGCCCGGCGGCGCCCGCCGCGAGTTCCGCCACGATCGCGCCGATCAGCGCCAGGCCGCCGCCAATGCGCAACCCGCCTAGAAAATACGGGAGCGCTGAAGGCAGACGCAGCAGAACTAGTCGCCGCCAGCGGGAGGCCCGATAAAGATCGAAGAGGTCGACGAGGTTGTGATCGGTCGAGGCGAGGCCAAGTGCGGTGTTGGACAGAATGGGAAAGAAGGCGACCAGGAAGGCACAGACGAGCACCGCCGTCGATGATTCGAGGTAAATGAGCAGCAGCGGCGCAATCGCGATAATCGGCGTCACCTGCAGAATGATGGCAAAGGGCAGGAAAGCGCGCTCCACCGCCCTCGATTGCGCAAGCAGAATGGCAAGGCCGACTCCGCCGGCAACGGCGAGCGCCAGCGCCTCGAAAGTGATGCGTAACGTGACGAGAAGCGAGGCGAAGAGCAGCGGCCAATCAGCGATGAGTGTGGTCAGAATGAGAGAAGGCGCCGGCAGAACGTAGGGCGGGATTGCGAAAACGCGCACGATCGCCTCCCAGAGAAGAAGGCTGCCGAGAAATACGGATGCCGGCAGCAACAAATCGAGGAGCCACTCGCGAGCGTTGGACCTAGAGAGTTGAGAGGTCACGGCACATAACCTACGGCCATGGCATCGCGCAGCGCCGCCGAGACCTGCTTCGCCTGATCCGCAAAGGGCGCGCTTACGCGAAAATCCGCGCTGCGCGGCTCGAGCGAATAAATTGCAATCTCACCCACAATGCGCCCAGGACGTGGCGACATGATTGCGACGCGCTGCGATAGGTAAACGCTTTCGAATACCGAATGCGTGACGAACACGATCGTCGTCTTGAGCTCACGCTGCAGCACCAGAAGATCATCGTTGAGCGCAAAGCGCGTGATCTCGTCGAGCGCGGCGAACGGCTCGTCAAGGAGCAGCAAGGGCGGATCGGCAACGAGCGCCCGTGCCAGAGATACGCGCATGCGCATGCCGCCGGAGAGTTCGCGCGGATAGGCGTTCTCGAATCCGCCGAGCCCAACACGGGACAGCATGGCACCGATGCGCGGCGCCGCTTCGCGTCGGGACAATCCTGCAAGGCGCAACGGAAGATAGACATTTGCGAACACATTCGCCCACGGCATCAGCGTCGGCTCCTGGAACACGAAGCCTATTTTCGGCCGCACGCCATCGCTCCAGATGATCTCACCCTCGCTCGGCGCGGCAAGGCCCGCAATGAGTCGAAGGATTGTCGATTTACCGCAACCGGACGGCCCAAGCAGCGTCAGGAATTCGCTGCCGCGCACTTCGAGGTCGACGCCGGTGACGGCTATCGTTCCGCCCGGAAAAGTCTTCGCGAGTCCGCTGAGTCTGAGCAAGCTTGTGTCCGATCGCCGCGGCACGAATAGATCAGCGATTTGACGGCGGTACCGGCGCCGCATTGGCGCCGATCGGCAGGCCAACCTTCTTGTTCACGAAAGCGAGCGTGTAAGCTTTCCGGTAATCGATGTTCGGCGCAATGACTTTCGCGACGACCATCTTATCGAAAAAGCTCCGCATCCGTTCGTCGGTCATTGCGCCGATGCCAAGCACGCGCGAGTCGCCGGAATCGACGATGCCGTACTCCCTCAGTTTAGCGACGGAAAAAGCGAGCTGCCCGTCGGTCATCTCGGGATTATCCTGTTTGATCCGGGCATTTGCCTTGGCATTGTCGCCATAGATGTAATTGTGCCAGCCGATAATCGACGCATCGACAAAACGCTGCACGAGATCGGGCTTTTGCGCGACGAGATCGGCGCGCACGTCGATCGTCGTGGAGTAACTGTCGTAACCGTAATCCGCGAGCAGGAATATATTGGGTTTGAATCCGCCTTGCCGCTCGACCTCATAGGGTTCGGACGTGACATAACCCTGCTGGATGGAATTCTTATCCGCGATGAACGGCGCCGGATTGAAATTGTAGGGCTTCGTCTTCTCTTCGTGAAAGCTGTGGGCGTTCTTCAGCCACTGATAGACCGAGACGAGATTGTCCTTGCCGATGAAAGCCGTCGCTCTAGGCAGATCCTCGAACCGGTCGAGGCCGGAGCTCGGATGCGACATCAAAATGAGCGGGTCCTTCTGGAAAAGACTCGCCACGACAAGCGTTGGGATCCCCTGCTCGACGGCATGCAGTGCCTGGATCATGTTGGCGCCGAGATAGAAATCAACGCGCCCCGCCGCGAGCAGAAGCCGATTGTTTGCCTGCGGCCCACCCTGAATGATCTTCACATCGAGCCCGTAGCGCTCATAGGTGCCATCGACGAGCGCCTGATAGAATCCGCCATGCTCAGCCTCGGCAAGCCAGTTCGTCGCAAAGCTCACGCGGTCGAGCGCGAATGCGTGCGATACGGCGCAAATGAAGAGAAAGGCGGTAAGGAGCGAGCGGGCCCATGTCATGGCCGAATGTTCTATGCGGCGGGCCATCGTAGGCACAAGCCGGCCGCTCTTGCTGGACGTGGCAGCCCCGCCTAGGCTTCCGCCATGCTGGCAAGCCGCCATTGGAGCGAACTGACCGGGCCCGACATACGCGCGACCGATATGGCGCGCGTCATTGCGGTCGCCCCGTTCGCTGCGATCGAGCAGCACGGACCGCATCTGCCGCTCGGCACCGACATGTTTATCATGGAGGGCTATCTCGCGCGGGTGCTGCAGCGCCTTCCCGCCGATTTGCCGGTTCTGTTCCTGCCGGCGCAGGCGATCGGCACCTCGCAGGAACATTCGGCCTTCGCGGGCACGCTGTCGCTGACCGACAGCGCCGCACTCGCCGCATGGGCCGCGCTGGCCGACAGCGTCGTGCGCGCCGGCTGCTGCAAACTGGTTCTGCTCAACTCACATGGCGGCAATTCCGCACTCATCGACCGCCTTGCGCTCGATCTTCGCGTTCGACTGAACATGCTTGCCGTCACCGCGTCGTGGTCGCGTTTCGGCTATCCCGATGGGCTGTTTTCGGCTCAGGAACTCACCCACGGCATTCATGGGGGCGAGGTCGAGACATCGCTCATGCTCGCGTTTCGTCCCGATCTCGTGCGCAGCGGCAAAGCGGAGAATTTTGTTCCGGCGAGCCTCGATTTCGAGCGCGATTTCGCCTGGCTGCGCGTGAGCCGCCCCGCCGGCTTCGGCTGGATGGCGCAAGATCTTTCCTCGTCGGGCGCTGTTGGCAACGCCGCCGCGGCGACGGCAGAGAAGGGTGAAGCCGCCGCCGATTACGGCGCCACCGCGTTCATCGAGCTTCTGCAAGATGTCGAGATGTTCGACCTTGCGCGGCTCGACGACGGACCGGGATGAACTACTGATTGGCAGTCCGCTTGCGCAGCACCATGTCGCCGCGAAACAGGAACTTCTGCGCACGCTTGCCCGTGTCGACCTCGGTCGTAAAAATGTTGCCGCGCGAGTCGATCGCAAGATTATGCACCCAGTGGAAGTCGCCGGCCTGCCGCCCGTTGCGTCCGAAGGCACCGACGATCTCGCCGGTATCGCGATTAAGGGTGCGTACTTCGTTGTTGGCGCCATCGGCGTTGACGAGCCAGGTCTCTTTCTCGTCGGGGAACAGATCGAGATCCCACACCGAACCGTTGGCGCGCGTGTTCTTCTCTACCACGAATTCCTTGACGAACGTTCCGTCCTTGCGGAACACCTGGATGCGATCGTTGACGCGATCGCAGACATAGACGAGCCCGTCACGGGCGAGCTTCACGCAATGGACGGGATTGCCGAATTGCGGTGAGGGCGCCGCGGACGGATCGTAGGCTGCCATTTGATTATCGGTCGGCGGCTTGCCGTAGGCGCCCCACGTCCGCTTGAACGCGCCGGTCTCGGAATCGAAGACGATGACGCGGTGATTGTAGTAGCCGTCGGCGACAAAGATTTCGTGCGCCGCATCGTCGACCATCATGTTGGCCGGGCGGCCGAGGCGTGACGTGTCGCTTGAATTCGTCTGCGGCCCTGGATGACCGATCTGCAGAACGAATTTGCCTTCCTTGGTGAATTTCAGGAGCTGTCCGTCCTGCTCGCCATTACCGGCGATCCACACAAAACCCTTCGGATCGATGTGTATGCCGTGCTCGTTCTGCGGCCAATCGTACCCCTGGCCTGCCCCGCCCCATGAGCGCAGCAGCGTGCCATCCTGCGCAAATTCGAGTACCGGGGGCGCTGGCGCACAGCATTTGCTGGCCGGCGGATTGAGCGTCGCCGCCTTCTCGTCGGCCGTGAGCGTCTTCGGCCGCTGAATCACCCAAATGTGGTCGTCCGCATCAACGGCGACACCGGCGGCCTGACCCATGATCCAGTTATTGGGCAGCGCCTTCGGCCACGCGGCATCGACCTCGAAGCGCGGCGCGTCGGCCGCAGAAACCGACCAGCTCAAAGCAATTGAGGCGACGAGCGTCGCGAGCCAAGTGATTCGGCGCATGCAATCCTCCCAATTTTTGTTGTGGCGATGCTATCTGGGCGCCCGCTCGCGTCAACACGCCTCGGCCGGTCCGAGGGAAATTGACCCTTCCGCGTCCCATGCTTATCTCAGGACCGTTTTTCGCCAGAGCAGCGCATGACCATCCGCCCAATCATCAGCCTCCCGGACCCGCGACTTCGGCAGAAATCCGAGCCGGTGACGCGTGTCGACGATGGCGTGCGTCAGCTCATGGATGACATGCTGGAGACGATGTACGACGCGCCCGGTGTGGGCTTGGCAGCGATCCAGGTTGGCGTGCCGAAGCGCGTCGTCGTCATCGACACGGCAAAGGACGGAGAGGAGAAGCGTCCGCTGTTCCTGGCGAATCCAGAGATCGTCTGGTCGTCGGAGGAAAAGCGGGTCTATCAGGAAGGCTGCTTGTCGATTCCCGATTTTACCGACGATGTCGAGCGGCCAGAACGAGTCCGTGCGTGCTTTCTCGACCGCAATGGCGACAGGCAAGAGATCGAAGCCGATGGCCTGCTTGCCACCGCTCTTCAGCACGAGATCGATCACCTCAATGGAGTCCTCTTTATCGATTACCTGTCGCGCCTGAAGCGTGAGCGAGTGATCAAGAAATTCACCAAGCAGGCGAAGCGCGAGAGCGATGATCGCGAGGCTCGTCCGCGCCAAACCGGAAGCTGATGCGCATCATCTTCATGGGGACACCGCAATTCGCGGTCCCCGCCTTGAGCGCGATCGTTGGTCAAGGACACGATGTTGCTGCCGTCTATACGCGCGCCCCACAACCCGCCGGACGCCGCGGTCTGGTGCTGACGCCTTCACCGGTACAGGCAGCCGCAGAACAGTTTGGCATACCCGTTTCCACACCGAAAACGTTGCGCGGCGAGGATGAAGTCGAGGCCTTCCGTAGCCATCGACCCGATGTCGCGGTGGTAGTGGCTTATGGTCTCCTCCTTCCTTTGGCGGTCCTCGCGTCGCCTATTCATGGCTGCATCAACTTGCATGCCTCGCTGCTGCCGCGCTGGCGCGGCGCGGCACCAATCCAAAGAGCGATCATGGCCGGTGACGGCGAAACCGGAACCATGGTGATGCGAATGGACGAAGGACTCGACACCGGACCTGTTGCCCTTGCCGAGCATACCCCGATTGCGGCGGATGAAACGGCAGGCGACGTGCACGATCGGCTGTCACAGCTCGGCGCCGATCTCGTCACGCGCGCACTCGCCGCGCTTCATCGCGATTCTCTTGTCTTTCACGCGCAGCCGGAAAACGGCGTTACTTACGCGCAAAAGATTTCGAAAGAAGAATGCCGCATCGACTGGTCAATGCCGGCTCGCGACGTGCACAATCATATTCGCGGCCTCTCGCCTTTTCCCGGCGCATTCTTCGACGCGGATTTCGGGCGCGGTACCGAGCGGATAAAAGTGCTTCGCGCTTCACTGGCGTCCGGCGAAGGGGCGCCTGGAACCATCCTTGATGATCATCTGACGATGGCGTGCGGAAGCGGTGCCGTACGACTGCTCAATGTACAGCGCGCCGGCAAAGCACCCATGGACGCGGCCGCTTTTCTGCGTGGAGCACGCCTGCCGAGCAGTGTGCCCCGCACTTGACGCAGCGCTACAAACTCACGATCGAATATGACGGCACGCCGTTTGTCGGCTGGCAGCGCCAGGCGAATGGATTGTCTGTTCAAGAGGCGATCGAAACCGCGATCGAGCGCGTTTCCGGTGAGCAACGCGTCGTGCATGGCGCCGGTCGCACTGATGCCGGCGTCCACGCGCGTGGTCAAGTCGCTCATGTCGATCTTGCGCGCGACTGGCGTGGTGACCGGCTGCGCGACGCGCTGAACGCGCACCTGAAACCCGCGCCCATCGCGATCACCTCGGCCGAAAAGGTCTCGACGGATTTCGAGGCGCGCTTCTCTGCCGTTGCCCGACACTATGTTTACCGCATCCTTAATCGCCGCGCTCCGCCGACGCTTGAGCGCGACCATGTTTGGCATATTGCGCGCGCACTTGACGCGCCCGCGATGCATGGAGCGGCACAATGCCTGATCGGCAAGCATGATTTCTCGACCTTCCGCGCGGCGGAATGCCAAGCAAATAGCCCTGTGCGCACCCTCGATCGTCTCGATGTTGTTCGCGTAGATGACCGCATCGAAATCCACGCCTCCGCGCGCTCATTCCTGCACCACCAGATACGCTCGATTGTCGGCTCCCTCGAGCATGTCGGCTCCGGGAAGTGGAGTGCCGCAGCCCTGAAGGACGCCCGCGATGCACGAGACCGGACGCGCTGCGGCACGGTAGCGCCGGCGCGTGGACTATTTCTGGTGCGCGTGGACTATTGAAGCCGCAAGTTCATGCGGCTGCGTCGAGCTCGACGTTCTCGCGCGAAAAAAAGAGCCGCAGCACGTCGACGCCCTCTGCATGGCTCACCGCGACATCATGGAAGTTCGTGCCAAACGACTGCGCCGTCCTCGCCGGCAATTCGACGCGTCGCAATGCCGCGCCCGAATTATGACCGGCCGCGCGAGCGGCGGTCAGCATCGCGACAAGATCTTCCACTGCCGCCGGCAGGGCGGTGATGGTGAACGAAACCTTGTCGACATTCGTGGTTGCCGCTTCGAACACGCGACGCAATTCTGACAATGACGTACTCATTCGCCCGCCCCTAGCGATGCGCATCGATGTCACTGTCATACACCCACATCGAGCTTAACGCGACAAATCGCTGTTAAAAGCATAAACAATTACTTCCCGTTCGGACGAAGCATTGGGCAATGCCGATCCAACATACCTGAAAAGTAAGACTCCGTTAGGAACCCGGTGTTCTTCATTCACCGCAAGTACGAGGGAAGATCCGTTGTGACGGACGAAGAAAAGCTTGAAAAAGTCGCGCGCGAATTGTGCTGCGCCGCGGGGGAAGACCCTGACGCTACGATCCGCCTCGGCCAGCCGCTATCATTCGCAGCCGGCGAGTGCACTGTCGTAAAGCCACTCTTCGTCCCAGCCTGGAGACAGTACAGCCGTGAAGCGCGCCGCCTCGCAATGTCAGACGTCGAGCATGCGGAATACGGTGTCTCCGATGCCGGGCTCAAACGATTTCGGCGAATGCGGCGCTCGGCACGCATCATAACGATTAAGCTGCGGCGCCGCGCGAAGCGCCTCTGGCTCGCCGCAGGATTACGCGCGCTTTGTGGCACTATTCAAAACGGTGCGACGGCCCGAATTACGGAAACCGGCACCCTGTAGCGCTTTCTTTCGACTCTGCGACGCCACGAAGTCTATTCGGAGACGGCAGCGGTCGGGACCGCCTCGATCTTGAAGGCGGCCGCAAACAGCGCACGTGTGTAGTCGCTTTGCGGCGCACGAAAGAGGTCGATTGCCGGACCCGCTTCGACGACCTTACCGTGCCGCATCACGATCAGATCGGTCGCCAGAGCTTTCACGACTTTCAGGTCGTGGCTGATGAACATATAGGCGAGCCGACGCTTGCGTTGCAGCTCATGCAGAAGATCGACGATCTGTGCCTGGACAGACATATCGAGCGCCGAGGTCGGCTCATCGAGCACGATGAATTTTGGCTCCAGCGCCATTGCGCGTGCGATTGCGATGCGTTGACGCTGGCCGCCAGAAAATTCGTGCGGATAGCGATCCATCGCGGCGGGATCGAGACCGGTGTCGGCAAGCGCCCGCGCAACGATCTCGCGTCGCTCTCGCTCCGAGAGCTTGCTGTTCTGCACGCGTAGTCCTTCGGCAACGATCTCCGCAACCGAGAGCCGCGGCGAAAGCGAGCCGTAAGGATCTTGAAACACGACTTGCATCTCGCGCCGGAACGGACGCATCTCCTTCGAGCGCAGGCCGTCCAAACGTTGGCCGAGATAAGCGATCGCGCCTTGCGATCGGATCAGGCGTAAAAGGGCGAGACCGAGCGTCGTCTTGCCGGAACCGGATTCGCCGACGACCCCAAGCGTCTGTCCTTCGCGCACCACCACATCGATTCCGTCCACCGCTTTGATGTAGCCGACGGTGCGGCGCAAGAATCCGCGTTTGATCGAGAACCAGACGCGGACATTCTCGCCGGTCACGAGCACCGGCGCGCTCGTATCGCAAGGCGGCGCCAGGCCTTTCGGCTCTGCCGCCAGGAGGGCCTTCGTGTAGGCGTGCTGCGGGTTCGCGAAAATCTGCGCAACCGGGCCAGCTTCGACGATGCAGCCCTTCTGCATCACGCAAACATCGTCGGCGAGCTTACGCACGATTCCGAGATCGTGCGTGATGAAGAGGAGCGCCATCCCCATACGCACCTGCTCTTCCTTGAGCAGCTTCAAGATTTGCGCTTGCACCGTGACGTCAAGCGCCGTTGTCGGCTCGTCGGCGATGAGCAACTCCGGACGATTTGCCAGTGCCATGGCAATCATCACGCGCTGACGCTGGCCGCCCGACAATTGATGCGGATATGCACGCAGACGGGACTCGGGATCGCGTATGCCGACCTCTTCGAGAAGATCGATGACGGACTTGCGGATGCCGGTACCGGGTCTGCCATGCAATTCGATAATTTCGCCGATTTGCCGCTCGATTGTGTGCAGCGGATTGAGCGATGTCATCGGTTCCTGGAAAACCATTGTGATCTTGGCACCGCGGATGTCACGAAGCCGCTGTTCACTCACCGCGAGCATGTCCTCGCCTTGGAACAGCACTTGGCCGGACGCGTGGCCGGAAAATCCGAGCAGCCGGACGACCGACAACGCGGTTACCGATTTTCCCGATCCGGACTCGCCGACGATCGCGAGGGTGCGCCCGCGCTCCAACCTGAAGGATACACCTTCCACCGCGACGGTCTCACGTTCGCCTTGACGGAAGCGGACGGAAAGATCCCGGACCTCGAGAAGCGGCTCGGACATCATCCGCGCTCAAATGCCTTGCGCGGATCGAAAGCGTCGCGCACGGCCTCACCGGTAAAGACCAGGAGCGACAGCATGATCGCGATGACGATGAAGCCGGTCAGTCCGAGCCACGGCGCCTGCAGATTCGATTTGCCCTGCAAGAGCAGTTCGCCGAGCGAGGGCGATCCCGGCGGCAGACCGAACCCAAGAAAATCGAGCGAGGTCAGCGTGGTGATCGAGGAGTTCAGGATGAAAGGCAAGAAAGTCAGCGTCGCGACCATTGCGTTCGGCAAGACATGCTTGAAGATGATCTTTGCATTGGAAAGTCCGAGCGCGCGTGCAGCGTTCACATATTCGAAATTGCGCGCGCGCAAAAACTCGGCACGCACGACATGGACGAGGGACACCCAGGAGAAGAGCAGCAAAATCACCAGAAGCACGAGGAAGCTCGGCGTAATGATCGAAGAGACGATGATCAGCAAATACAGATGCGGCAATGAGGACCAGATTTCGATGAAGCGTTGGAAGAGCAGATCGGTCCAGCCTCCGAAATAGCCTTGTACCGCCCCCGCCGTCACGCCGATGACTGAAGAAATGCTCGCCAGGATGAGGCCGAACAAAATCGAAATGCGAAAACCGTAGAGAAGCCGCGCCACGACATCGCGGCCCTGGTCGTCAGTGCCGAGCCAGTTCCACTCGATATCGCTGCAGCTTCGGTTGGGTTCGCCCGGCTTCAACTTTCGCGCTGCTGCTTTTTCGCATTGCGCCTCCGTCAGCATCCAGGTCGGCGGCGAGGGCGCAGGCAAGGGCATGTCGAGATTGTGCGTGTTGTAGGAGTAGCGGATTGGGGGCCAAATCGCCCAGCCGTGAGCGGCGATTTCGTCTGAAATGATCGGATCGCGATAATCGGTCTGGGCGAGAAAGCCGTCAAACTTCTCCTCCGGATAATTTTTGAAAATCGGGAAAAGAAGTTCACCTTTGTAGGAGGCGATGATTGGCTTGTCGTTGGCGATGAATTCCGCAAAGAGCGAGATGACGAAGAGAACCGCGAATATCCAGAAGGAGTAGTAGCCTCGCCGGTTGCGTTGGAAATTGTCGAGGCGGCGTTTGTTGAGTGGCCTCAGCCGCAAAAGTCCCGCACGCGGCAGAGCCGGCACGAGATTCTCGCGAGCCGCCGCGGCCAATTCCTCGCGCATTACGGGCGAGCTCACCTTCCTACACCTCGCGCGTTTCGAAATCGATCCTTGGATCGATCCACGTATAGGTGAGGTCGGAAAGAAGGTTCACGAACAGCCCGAGAAGCGCAAATATATAGAGGTTGGCGAACACAACGGGATAATCGCGATTGACGATCGATTCGAAGGAGAGGAGGCCCAACCCGTCAAGCGAGAAGATCGTCTCGATCAGAAGCGCGCCCGTGAAGAAGGCGCTGATGAAGGCGCCGGGAAAACCCGACACCACGACCAGCATCGCATTGCGAAAAATATGCCCGTAAAGAACTTGGCGCCGGCTCAAACCCTTCATGCGCGCGGTCAGTACATACTGCTTCTTGATCTCCTCCAGGAAGGAATTCTTCGTAAGAAACGTGGCCGTCGCAAAAGCGCCGAGGGCCATCGAGATCACCGGCAAAGTGATATGCCAGAAGTAATCTCTAATCTTTTCGAAAAGCGAGAGTTGGTCGAAATATTCCGAGGTGAGGCCGCGCAAGGGGAATATCTGCCAGAATGAGCCGCCTGCAAAAAGCACGATCAGAAGAATTGCGAAGAGGAAACTGGGGATCGCATAGCCGATAATGACGACGGCGGAACTCCAAACGTCGAATCGCGACCCATCGTGCACCGCTTTGCTGATCCCAAGCGGAACTGAAACGGCATAAGAGAGGAGCGTCATCCAAAGGCCGAGCGAGATCGAGACCGGCAATTTTTCGCGGATCAATTGCAACACCGGGACATCGCGAAAGTAGCTGCGTCCGAAATTGAACACCGCGTAATTCTTCAGCATGATGAGGAAGCGCTCGGGCGCCGGCTTGTCAAAGCCGAATTGCTTTTCGAGTTCCGCGATGAATTTCGGATCGAGGCCTTGCGCGCCGCGATAGCGGCCGGTCGTGTCGGCGCCCGCACCGCCAACTTGCCCGCTGGCGCCCGCACCGATATCCGAGCCGCCACCGCCAAACCGCGAGGTCGCGCCAGAATCAAACCCCTGCAGCTGTGCGACTATTCGCTCGACCGGGCCGCCCGGCGCGAACTGCACGATGATGAATGACACAAGCATGATCCCGAAAATCGTCGGGATCATCAACAGCAGCCGGCGCGCAATATAAGCGAGCATCCGTCAGCCAGCTGGGTAATTGATCTGCTTCGCCTTCTCCGCGTCCCACCACCAGGTCGAGATAATGCCCGGGTCATAGCGCGGCGATTTTTGCGGGCGCCCGAACACATCCCAATGCGCGATCCAGTGGTTTGCCTTGTACCAGTGCGGCACCCAGATGCGTTGGGCGCGCAGCACGCGATCCAGCGCGCGGCAGATATGGATGAGTTCGTCGCGGCTCGAGGCAACGAGCGCCTTCGAGACGAGCGCATCCACCACCGGGTCGGTGATGCCCGACATGTTCCGCGAGCCGATCATCTTCGCGGCATCCGAGCCGAACAATGCGCGCAATTCCTCGCCCGGCGAGAATGACATGACGAGACGCTGCACCATCATGTCGAAATCGAAATTTTCGAGACGCTGCCGGTATTGCGCGGGGTCGACGACGCGCAAACGTGCATTGATGCCGAGGAGCCCGAGGTTTTTCACATAGGGCTGCGTGTGCCGTTCCATCGTGTTGGAAAAATCGAGGAACTCGATCTCGAAAGGCTTGCCGTCGGGCAGCATCAGACTGCCGTTCGAGCGTTTGCAGCCTGCCTGATTGAGAAGATCGTTGGCGTGCTTCAAAAGCGCTCGGTCCTGCCCCGAACCGTCGGAGACCGGCGGAATGAACGGCTGGCCAAAAACCTCAGGCGGCAGCTTATCGCGAAACGGCTCGAGCAGCGCGATCTCCTGCGCGTCTGGCGGACCTTTCGCTTTCATGTCGGAGTTTTCAAAGAAGGACTGCGTACGGATGTAGGATCCATACATCAGGTTGCGGTTCGTCCAGACGAAATCGAAGCATGCGCCGATCGCTTCGCGAACGCGCGGGTCTTTGAATTGCGGCCTCCGGAGATTGGAGAACCAGCCCTGAATCCCCGAAATATTCTCGTCCGCAATCTCTTCGCGCTTCACACGGCCATCGCGAAACGCCGGAAAGTCATAGGCCGTTGCCCAATTGGCCGCGGTGAATTCCTCGTGCACCGGGAAAGCGCCCGACTTGAAGGCTTCGAACGCAACCGGGCGATCGGCAAAATAGTCGAAGCGCACGGTATCGAAATTGCCCTGCCCGACATTGACCGGCAGGTCCTTGCCCCAATAGTCCTTCACCCGGTCGAAGGTAATGTAGCGTCCCTGCTCAAAACGCCCGACCTTGTAAGCGCCCGAACCGAGGGGCGGATCGAGCGTCGATTCTTCAAAAGAATGATTCGCGTAATAAGCAGCCGAGAAAATCGGCTGACGCGCGATCATCAAAGGCGTCTCGCGGCTGCGCGTCGCCGCAAGTGTCACGGTGACGACATCGTCGGCCTCGGCGACGACATTCTCCATATCGCGCAACTCGACGCGGATCGTCGGATGACCTTTCGTTTTCAGTGTATTCAGTGAAAAGACCACGTCCTTTGCCGTCAGCGGCGAGCCGTCGTGAAAGCGTGCTTCCTTGCGCAGACGAAAACGATAAGTCCGCCTGTCTGGAGACACCCAAACGCTTTTGGCAACGAGGCCATAAGCGGCGTCCCGTTCATCCAGGCTCCCCGTCATCAGACTGTCGAAGATAAGGGTCACGCCCGAGGCGGGATCACCGCGCATGATGTAGGCGTTCAGCGAATTGAACGTGCCGTACATTTCCTGCCCGACAAGACCGCCCTTCGGGGCCGACGGATTGACGTAGCCGAAGGCTTTGAAATCCGGCTTCTCATTGAGGTCGCCGAAGGTCGAGAGACCGTGGCTCTCCTTGCCATCTTCCGAGCCTGCAGCTGGAACGGCGGACGCGCCTTGCGTCTCTGCACGAGCGAAGCCGGGCGCCAGAGCAAAGGCGGCAGCCGAACGCAACGCAGCGCGGCGGCTAAAAAGAAAGCGCGAAATCATCAATCCTCCCGACGAGCGGCCAAGCCTGCTCGCGACCACACTGTGGAAGAATATGTCGCTTTTCGGCAGCCTCGCCAATTAAACCGGCGTCACATTTGCCCGCAGCCAACAAACCGGATGACAATTCCCCGTGACCGCGCGGAAGCCTCGGCCAAGCCTATTTTGGCGCCTCGGTCTTGGCCGGCGGCGCCTTCGCCGGCGATGGCTCTTGGCCTTTCGGCGCTGCAGCTGCCGGCTGTTGTCCCGAATCCTTTGTCTGCTGGCCAGCGGGAGCACCGGCGGCCGCCGTTGGCTGCGGCAAGGGCTTCGGGCTGTCGGCGAGGCTGTTGAGATAATCGACGATGTCGGCCCGCTTCTGCGGGTCCTTCTCGCCGGCATAGGCCATCTTGGTGCCGGGGATGTCGCCCTTCGGATTTGCGATGAACTTATCGAGCTCGTCGAAAGTCCAGTTCCCCGGCTTTCCCTTCATGGCGTCTGAATAGGCAAAGCCCGCAACGGACGCGCGCTGGCGGTCGACAACACCATAGAGCGGCGGGCCAATCTTGGCTCCGGCACCCTTCTCGAAATTGTGGCAGGCCGTGCAAGCCTTGGCGCTCGCCTCACCCTTTTTCGGATCAGCTTTGGCCAGGCGTTCCGGCAGGGGCGCGGCGGCTTCAGGGGCGGCGCCTGCTTCCAGCGAAGCCTCTTCAGCTGCCGGCAGATCGTAGCCGGGCTTCGCCAGCTTCGGATGCGAGAAGACCGCGTCGCTGAACACGCCGAGCGCCATCACGAAGAGGAGAGTACCGAGGAGCCCGCCCGCGATCTTATTGAATTCGAACGAGTCCATTCCCCGGCTCCGGCCCCGATTACCTTCGCAAACTCGGCAAGCGCGCCCGCGTTGCAGGCTAAGTACGCGCCACAGCCGGTTTTTGGCCCGGCGCACCGCCTTCGCTTACCCGGTTTGCGCGGAGCTTGGCAACACGTATAGAGCCCAGCGCTTGCTACCTATCGCCGCCCAAGCGCTTGTCACCGGCCATCCCGCATGACCGAGCCGATCATCGTGATACCTGCCCGGATCGGGGCGGAGCGCTTGCCGCGCAAACCCTTGCTCGAAATCGGCGGTGTTCCGCTTGTCGTGCATGTCTGGCGGCGGGCGAAGGAGGCCCGATTGGGACCCGTGCTCGTGGCGACAGATGCACGCGAGATCGCGCGCGCCATTGAAGACGCCGGCGGAACGGCGGTGATGACGCGG
>JAFAVH010000047.1 GCA_019242655.1 Methylobacteriaceae bacterium | reverse complement strand
GTTTGGTTTTAGCGGCTCTCAGAACGAGGGCCGCTTTTGTCTTTGACGCGGGGTGGAGCAGCCCGGTAGCTCGTCAGGCTCATAACCTGAAGGTCACAGGTTCAAATCCTGTCCCCGCAACCAATCACTTCTTTATCGTCGCGCGTTGTTGATGGACGCATCTCTGCTTCCGCCCTCGACAATCCGCCGCGTCTGTTGTATTCGCCGCTCCTCAATTCACAACAGCGCACCGAAACGCTCGCCTCTCAGGTCATGTACCTCAAGCGAAACGGCAGGAGTTTTCATACATGAACCTCATTGCAGAGCTCGAAGCCGAGCAGATCAAGAAGCTCGACAAGACAATCCCCGAGTTCCAGCCTGGCGACACCGTCGTCGTCAATGTGCGCGTCAAAGAAGGCGAGCGCACGCGCGTGCAGGCCTATGAAGGTGTGTGCATCGCGCGCGCCGGCAGTGGCTTGAACGAGAGCTTTACAGTCCGCAAGATTTCTTACGGCGAGGGCGTCGAGCGCGTCTTCCCCGTTTACTCGCCGATGATCGACTCGGTGAAGGTCGTGCGCCGCGGCAAGGTGCGCCGCGCCAAACTTTATTATCTGCGCGATCGTCGCGGCAAGTCGGCGCGTATCGCCGAGCGCACGGACAGGAGCGGCGCCGACAAGGGCGGCGAAAAGAGCGCTGCGAATTCTTAATCACGCGCGCATCGTCGAATCGCCGTAGCGTGAGCAAACTCGCGCAACAAATATCAATGACCTGAGGCAGATGCGCCGCCCGGTAAAACCGTTTGCTGTCGAAGTGCGGCGCGCCGGCCGGCGCGTGCCGCAATCTTTCATACCAACGCGCGAGGCCGAAGAGGCGACGCAGCCGGACTATTTTACGCCGGCATTCGATCCAGCTGCACGCGAGCCTCGGCCCAGCACGGAGCAATCGCCGCCGCGCCGCGTGTTGCAGGACTTGAACGAGTCTGCATTCGATCCACTCGCCGAGCGTCTGCAGGCATTGGAGTCGCGGCTCGCGCGTCGCGGCCGTCCGCCGGGGTCAAAAAACAAAGCGGTGCGTGCGCGCGCCGCGACCGATCTCAGCGAATTTTTCGACACGACACCAGAGGGAGCGGCGTCCCCGCCCGTCGCCGTCGTTGCGGTTCCGTTCAGACGCCGGCCGCGCGAGCAGCGGTTTGCTTGGATCAAAAAGAAATTGCGCCGGGGCGAGCGCTGGAAGCGCCGTTTGCCAAGAATATTGTGGTGAGGCGATGCGTGCCCTCGCGGCGCGCTCATCTGCGAAAAGTCGGCCGCGCGCTGCGCGAAGCTGAGCCACAGCAGTTCTTATTGCGGACGATCATTCTTGGTGCAACACTGCTTTTCGCTTGAGCTGCTACGATTATCGGCTCGCGCCAATGTTCATGGAACGGGGAGGACCGCCGTATGACTGAGAGCGTTTACAAGGTCATCGAGATCATCGGAACGAGTACGGACTCGTGGGATAAGGCGGCGAAGGCTGCCGTCGAGCGTGCGGCATCGACATTGCGAGATCTTCGCATTGCGGAGGTCGTGGAACAGGACATCCAGATCAAAGACGGCAAAGTGGAATTGTACCGCGTGAAGCTGAAACTGTCGTTCAAGTTCGAAGGCGAGTAAGCACACGGTTTCGATAGACGTCCCGCGGCGGCGAGCCCTTTGGCGCACGCCGCTGCGTTACGCGTAAACGTGACGTAGGTTGTTTGGCTGCGCGTCCAAGATGCTCTTCGCTTGCCTCAAATCCGGCGAGTCGAAACCGTCCTTGAACCACGCATAAACTGGCGCCAGCACGTCCCCTGCCACCGCGTGCTTTCCCTGCCCTTGCCACAGGCGAGCGAGACCGGTCGCCGCACGTAGTTCGTGAAGCTTTGACGCTTGCGCCTTTGCCAATGCAATCGCCTCAACAAACAGGTTCTCGGCCAGGTCCGTCGCTTGTGGGCCCGCAAGGATGAGATGCAAATCTCCAGAAGCGCGAACTAGATCGGATAGAAGGACCTTTTCATCGCTCTCGTGCGCGAAGGCGATTCCTTCCGCAAGGATTGCAAGCGCCTTCTCGAAATCCCGCGCTGCTTCATATGCCCGCGCTTTCATTCCAAGGTGGACAGATCTGAAATAGCGGAAGTTCATATCCGCGAAAATCTTCATCGACTTGTCGATCAGTGGGATGCCATCCGGTGCGCGTCCTTCCTGCGCCATCTGAAGACCTCTGAAAGCATCAGCCCACAGGGACCAAAATCCCGCTTTGTAATCGGCCGCATGACGCGAGAGAGCGTCCAGCGTATCCTGCCGCTCGCTGTAATCTTTGGAAGTCTCCACGGAGCAGTTTGTAGACAAGCGAGAGGCCCACAGTCTGAGGGTGGTTGAACTCGGTCACGTATTCGAGGGCATCGCGTTCGGCGGTCTTTGCCTGTTCGAGACAGCCGCGCAGCGCCAACTGCAGACTTTGCGTCGCTAACGCGCTGCAGCGCGGCTCGTAAGTATATTGAAATCTTTGCTTGGCGTGCAGTTTGCGATCATAAGCCGCGAGCGCCTTTGCGCTACATTCCAATGCGACATCGAGGGGTCCGCCCGTGATGTAAATTGAATTTCCTAAGCAGATGTAAGAGCGAATCCAGAGTTCCGGTCCGCCCGCTTCGATAAACCGTTTGGCGACTTGCATGCTCTCCTTATGATTGGACCGGCCAAAATAAAGAAGCCACTGATGATATAGCAGGATCGGCGGCAGATTTACCCCGAGTTCTTCCGCGAGATTGCCGGCCTCGAGGATTGCCTCCGCTGTCTCCGGCATCACCCACTTGGCAAGGATCAGCGGATTGCAAAGCGCGATGGTAATTTCCAGCCTTCTGATCTTGCGCTCGCGCGTCTGCGGCAGAGACGCGACAATCTCCAAGGCATTCTTGAAGGTGCGGATCGCTTCGTGGCTGGCGCTTCGTTCATTCGCCGCTTGCCCCGCCATGAACCAGTATTCAGCCGCCTGCTCGCGCTCTCCTGCCGCGGCTAAATGATAGGCGAGCACTTCGGGTGCGACCGACGTATCCGCTGCCATAATAGCAGCGAGCGCGGCATGCAGCGTCTGACGTTGCGCACGAAGCAGCATCGAATACGCAGCGTCCTGCACCAATGCGTGCTTGAA
>JAFAVH010000117.1 GCA_019242655.1 Methylobacteriaceae bacterium | reverse complement strand
CGCGGTCTGTGCGTGCGCATGTGTGCACAGCCCGAGCAGGCAAAGGAGACAACCGCCTGACGCCAACTTCATTCCTGCCATGCTCCAATTAAGCTCCCTTAGCCTGATCTGTATGTTATATTATAACATACAGATCAGCCTAAGGGCTTAGCTGCGAAAAGGGTCGCGTGTCGCAGATTGGCAACAGGGGCGTGGTGGCCGAAGCTGAAACGGGGGTTAGGCGACGGCCTGGTCGGAGACGATCTGGAAGGCGGGCTGCGGTGGCACCGGATCTAATTTCGGCAGCGCGTTCATGATCCGCTCCGGCGGCAGCACGACGATCACTTCCGTTCCCTCGCGCACCTTTGAGCGCAGGCTGAACATGCCGCCATGAAGTTCAATCAGCCCCTTCACGATAGGCAGGCCGAGACCGGTGCCTTCGTCGGCATTCTTCTGCGCGAGCGTGCCACGGCCGAATGACGACATGACCACCGGTATTTCGTTTTCCGGAATGCCCGGTCCGGTGTCCCTGATCGAAAGATATTGGCCGCCCGCGGCCGTCCAACCCAGCTTGATCGTGACCTGGCCGCCCTGAGGGGTGAATTTGATCGCGTTTGACAGGAGGTTCAGCACGACCTGGCGAATGGCCCGTTCGTCAGCCCAGATGCGCGGCAGGTCGGATTCGACCGCTTCGCTGATCTTGATGTCGCGCTTCTGTGCCCTGAGCGTCAGCAATCGGCAGCAATCCTCGACGATAGCGTTCAGCGAGACCGATTCCTCTTTAAGCTCGTAGCGGCCGGCCTCGACCCGCGACAGGTCGAGTATCTCGTTGATGAGCATGAGCAAATGCTGGCCGCTCGAATGGATGTCGTTCGAATATTCCTTGTAGGCCGAGACCGAATGGGGACCGAACAGCTCGCCCTGCATCACCTCGGAAAAGCCAAGGATCGCGTTCAGCGGCGTCCGCAGTTCGTGGCTCATTGTTGCCAGAAACCGCGATTTGGCGAGGTTGGCTTCCTCGGCACGGCGCCTCGCCTCGTCGGAATTGGCCTTGGCCTGTTCGAGCTCGGCGATGAGGCCGTTCTTTTCGGCCTGGAAGGTTAGTGTCGCCAGCGACTGGCCATAGAGACGCCGCGCCAGGATGACGAAATAAACCTGCGCCGCGATTGCAAGGGTTGCGATCGGCAAGGTCGTGGCGTTCTCGAAGCCGCGCAGCGCGAGCACGATAGCCAGGGTGACCGGGGTCAGCGTGCAATAGGCCGCCCCGGGAATGGCGGCGCTCACCGTGGCGTTGATCGCTGCGACGAGCAGCAGGACGATAAGCGCGAAAGCGCGGGCGTCGGCGTCTCCGTAGTGGACGATCAGGCTGGCAATCAATGCGAATGCAACGCCCTGCATCGTCTCCGACAGGAGAAAGCGCCCACGCCACGCGACGACGTTGATCTGGGCATTCGTCGCCGCCAGGAAGCGCCCGGCGAGGGAGTAGCCGACCAGCAGCGTCGCGCAGACCACTCCGATCCAGAGCAAGAGGTCGACCGGCGGAATCCATAGCGACGACATGAGCCCGACGACGACGACAAGGCCGAGAGTGGGCACCGCCACGCTGCGCCGGGCGAGCGCGAAGAGGTGCAGAAGCTCGACGTCGAAGGCGCGTTGTCCGGTGCCGGAAGAAGTCAGCTTTTCGCGAACTTCGCGAACCCGGAAGGCGAGCCGCCTGCGCTGCGCTGCGCTGTCGGGGTCGGCCCCGCGACCGCGTGCGATCATCTCGGCGGTGACTTCACTCATTACTAACTGGCTCGTTCGACTTAGAGCGAGTTTCTGACGCTGAACGACAATGGCGCGGAAACGTTAATGGAGGGCTGATCCCGCAGCTCGATCTTTATGCAATTTTTTGCCGCGTTGTGTGCTGCGCACATGCCGGGCATGCGATTGTTGAGACAAATTCTGGTTTTGCCGCGTCCCAGATATTTGCGGGGCAAGCGGGACCATGGTCTTTTGCAGGCCTACGTAACGCGGCCAAGAAGCAGCCGAGACACGGCCAAGAACCAGAACGCGCGTCCTTTGGAGGGGAAGAATGAAGCTCTACGACACGCGCACGGCGCCGAACCCCCGGCGTGTCCGCGTCTTCCTGGCCGAGAAGGGGATCGAAATCCCCAACGTGCAGCAGATCGATATCGGCAAGCTCGAGCAAAAGGCTGAGGAATACAGGCGGATCAACCCTCTACGGCGCACGCCCGCTCTCGAGCTTGATGACGGCACGATCCTCACCGAATCCGTCGCGATCTGCCGCTATTTCGAGGAGATTCAGCCAAGTCCGCCCTTGATGGGCACCGACGCGAAGAGCAAGGCGCTTGTCGAGATGTGGCAGCGCCGCATTGAGCTCCACCTTCTACTACCCGTCGCACTTGCTTTCCGCCATACCCATCCGGCAATGGCCGAAATGGAAAAACCTCAATTTCCTGAATTTGGCGAGGCGAACAAACCTCGGGTTCTGGAATTCCTTCAGCACCTCGACAACCAACTTGGGAAGCACCGCTACATTGCCGGTGACACATTTTCGATTGCCGACATCACGGCACTGGTCGCATGCGATTTCATGAGGCCGGCGCGGATTCCGCGATCCCAAGACTTGAAGAACATCACCCGTTGGTACGGCGAGGTCTCGACTCGCCCCAGCGCAAAAGCGTGAAGATTGCCGCCTCGATGCGCGTAACTTTTGTCGGGACGGGAGACGCGTTCAATTCAGGCGGACGCGCGCATACATGCTTTCGGCTCGACAGCGGCGGCCAAACGCTGGTTGTCGATTTCGGCGCAAGCGCGCTCTCGGCTTGGCGCAAGCTCGGCCTCGAACTTTGTGACATCGATGCCATCGTGCTGTCGCATCTGCACGGCGATCACTTCGGCGCCTTGCCATTCATCCTGCTCGACTACCAATTCGTCTCGCGCTGCAAGGAAGATCTCGTCATCGCCGGGCCGCCAGGAACCGAGGCGCGGCTGCACGCGGCGATGGAAACCTTCTTCCCGAAATCGACCGAGAATAAATGGCGGTTCAAATGGTCGGTCCGAGAGATTGCGCTCCACAAACCGGCCGTCATCGCAGGCTACGAGATCGTCACGACGGAGATGCTGCATCCGGCCGGCGCGCCATCGACTGCTCTGCGCATTGCCAAAAACGGCAAGCTGTTCGCTTATTCCGGTGACACCGCGTGGAATGATCGTGTGCTCGATGTTGCCGACGGCGCCGATCTTTTCGTCATCGAATGTTCATCGGGTGAGTCGCCGCTCCCGTACCACCTCGATTGGCCGACGCTCAAAGCCAATCTGCCGCGCCTGAAGGCAAAGCGAATTGCGGTGACACATATGGGCGACAGCGCGCTTGCGCGGAGCGCGGAGATCAAGGCTGCGGGCGTGCATGTCGCTTACGATGGCGAAATCGTCGATCTCTGAACAGCCTGCATCTCCGCTCGACGAGATTTCCGCGCGCATTCGCGCCTGCCGTCTATGCCGCGATGTTCGTGAGATCCCGTCGCTGCCGCGCGAGCCGCGGCCGGTCTTCCGCGCCTCCGCGACGGCGCCATTGCTGGTTGCGAGCCAAGCCCCCGGTATGCGGGTGCATCAAACGGGTTTGCCGTTCAACGATCCCTCGGGCGACCGGCTGCGGCAATGGATGGGCGTCGATCGTGACACGTTCTACGACGAAGCGAAGATCGCGATCGTGCCGATGGGCTTCTGCTTTCCCGGATACAACGCGCTGAAAGCCGATCTGCCGCCGCGCCGCGAATGCCGCGCGACATGGCATGATGAATTGTTCGCGCGTCTGCCACAGATCGAGACGATCCTTGCGATCGGCCGCTATGCGCAGGATTACCATTTCGCGCGTCTCGGGCGGTCACTGCCCAAAGCCGCAGGGGTCGACGAGATCGTGCGCCGCTGGCGCGAATTTAAGGGCACTAGCCCGCGCGTCTTCGCGCTGCCGCATCCCTTCTGGCGCAACAGCGGCTGGCTGAAGCGCAATATGTGGTTCGAAACGGAGGTATTGCCGGCTATCCGCGCCGAGGTCGCGCGGCTTACGTCAAATTAAAGGCGACCATTCTTCTCCAGCGCCACGCTCGCCGCATGTCTCTCTTCACGTACCAGCGCGTCGCGCGCATCGGATGCGAATTGCCGTGACCAAATCACGTACAGGGTTCCGGCCGTTGTGATCAGAAACACATATGGGCTGACGAACCAACCGAGATAGGCAAACGAGAAAAAGAACGCGCGCTGCCCGCGCGTGAAATGCCGGGCGGCCGCAATATTCATTCGCGCGGCACGCATCAAAGCGCGCTGGCGCTCTTCGACATGCGGTGAATTTGCCGGCGGTGTCGCGCCGATAAGGATCGCCGAATAATTGTAGAGCCGGTACGACCATGCGAATTTGAAGAACGAGTAGCCGAAGATCGCGCCGAGCCCGAGCACCTTTACTTCCCATAGCCAACGCGCCGTGGTCAGCCCGAACGGTAGGTCGGAAAAGACGCGCAAGACGTCATCGGTGCCGCGGAGAAGCGTCGCGGCTGCGCCGATGGCAATAAGCGACGTCGAGGCGAAAAAAGCCGTGCCGTTTTGCAGCGATGCCGTCACCGCGGTGTCGACGATCCGCACCTCGCGGCGGCTCATCTGCTCCATCCAGGAAATCCGGTAGAGGTTCATCATCGCGTTGAGGCCGCGCCTTCGCGGGCTCACGCGCTCGACATAGAAATGGTAGCCGGCCCAGGCGCAGAGGAAAAAAGCGAGGGCGACGATATCGACCAATGGCAGTGGCGGCATTGCTGGGTTGCGTCCGGTTCGGGTTATAGATCGCATCCTGCGGTGCTAGGGCAAGGTTCGGAGCTAAGCATGCCGACATCGGTAGCTATCGTCGCGCCAGGCAATATGGGCGTCGGGATCGGCCGGAGGCTCGTGGACAATGGCGCGCGCGTGACGACCTCGCTTGTCGGCCGCAGCGCCGCAAGCGCACGGCGCGCGGAGACTGCGGGAATGCAGGCGGTCGAGGACGCGGCGCTGGTGCGATCCGATCTCCTCCTCTCTATCGTGCCGCCGGGCGAAGCCGTCGCCTTTGCCGAGCGCATGGCGCCGCATCTTGCCACTGCGACGGCGAGGCCTGCCTTTGTCGATTGCAACGCCGTCTCGCCCGACACCGCTGCACGCATCGCCGCGATTGTCGCGCCGACCGGTGCGGCCTTCATCGACGGCGGCATTATCGGCGCGCCGCCGCAGGCCGGAGGCAAGGGACCGGTCATCTATGTCTCAGGTGAATCGGCTGCCCGAGCGCTTGCACTGCGCGGGCATGGTCTCGACGTCCGCGTGGTCGAGGGCGGCATTGGCGCCGCTTCGGCGCTCAAAATGTCCTATGCCGGCATTACCAAAGGACTGACCGCGCTCGGCGCGGCGATGATGCTTGGCGCGACGCGCGCCGGCGTTGCGGAGGCGCTCTACGCGGAACTCGCTGCAAGTCAGCCCGCGCTGCTGCCATGGTTCACGCGGCAGATTCCCGGCATGTATCAGAAGGCCTATCGCTGGGTTGCCGAGATGGAGGAGATTGCCGCGTTCTTGCGCGACGATCCTGCGGCCGCGGAGATGTTCCGTGGCGCGGCACGTCTATATGAACGGCTCGCCGGCGACGGTTCGGGCGCGACGGACGAGACAGTCAGCCTTTCGCACTTCATCGATCAATCGCAAATCAAGAAAGCTTCGTAGGAAATATCATGGCGCAGAAGATCACGCACGGCATCAAGGAAATGCTGCAAAAGGCCGAGGCAGACGTTGAAACGCTGCCGGCTTCGCAGGCCGTCGCATTGCAAGGCCGCGACGACACTGTGCTTGTAGACTTGCGCGATCCGCGCGAACGCGAGCGCGAAGGTGTCGTTCCCGGCGCGTTTTCTTGCACACGCGGCATGCTCGAATTCTGGATCGATCCAGAAAGCCCGTATCACAAGCCGATCTTTGCCGAGGACAAGCGCTTCGTCTTCTTCTGTGCCGGCGGCATGCGCTCGGCGCTCGCGGCACAGACGGCGAAGCATATGGGACTGAAGCCCGTCGCCCATATCGAGGGCGGCTTCAAAGCTTGGCGTGAGGCCGGCGGGGCAGTGGAAAAGCTGCAGCCGAAGCCGGCAAAGGCAGGATAAACAGAATGGCGCTCATGCTCGTCCTTGCCAACAAGGGACACTCGTCATGGTCGATGCGGCCGTGGATGGTCCTGAAACACTTCGAAATTCCGTTCGAAGAGATCGTCATCCCGATGAACCGGCCGGAAACGCGCGCCGAAATGCTCAAGCACGCGCCAACCGGCAAATGTCCGTCGTTGCGTGACGGGTCTATCAATGTATGGGATTCGCTTGCAATCATCGAATATCTCGCCGAAACCTATCCCACCTTTCCGATCTGGCCGCGTGGCACCGAGGCGCGCACGCACGCGCGCTCTCTGTCTGCCGAAATGCATTCCGGCTTCAATGCGCTGCGCTCCGAGTGTCCGATGAACATCCGTCGGCCGCGCCGCGCGATCAAAGTGAGCGATCAGGCGCTCGCCGATGTGAAGCGCATCGACGAAGCTTTCGGCGAGGCACGCAAACGTTTCGGCGGGGCAGGGACGTTTCTTTTCGGCGAGTTCAGCGCCGCGGACGCGATGTTCGCGCCGGTCGTCAACCGTTTCGACACCTACGATCTGCCGGTGAGCGATGCGACGCGCGCTTACATGGCTGCGATGAAGGCGTTGCCGGCATGGCGGCAATGGGAGCGCGATGCCCACGCCGAGCCGTGGCGGATCGAGCACTACGAGGCGATTTAATTCGGCTTGCTCGACTCTTTCCCGAGCGTCACGCGCCGCTTCCAGAGATCCCAGGCGCGGCCGACGATCTGCGCGTTCACGTCCTCGGCTTTCAATCCTTCCTCTTCGCTGAGCGCCTCGATCGGGCCGCCAAGCGCAATCGCCTGCGCCTGCAGACGCGCATTCACTTCGGTATAGATGGAGCGAAATACGACAAGCGGCAGGGTCGGTGCGACAATGACGTCGCCGTGCCCGCGCATCAGCAGCGCCGCCTTGTTGTCGAGCACTTGCGCCAGCGCCCGACCGATCTCGCGGTTCGAGACGAGCATGTTCGTCACGCCGAACTTTTCGCGAATGTCGAAAACCGGCACACCGCGCGCCAGGAAGGCCGAATTGTGGAACATCGCGCGCATGGGCACCTTGGTCACGCCGAACGGGATGACCGCCGGTGAATGGCTGTGCACCACCGCCATCACGTCAGGGCGCGCACGATATATTTCGGCATGAATGAAGCGTTCGAGGAACAGGACCTTGCCGGTCTTGTTCACGTCGTTACCGTCGAGATCGAGTTCAACGATATCGGCGGATGTCGCCAAAGCCGGCGCCAGCGAGCGCGTCATCAGGAAATGATCGGGATTTGTGGGATGGCGCACCGTCACATGCCCGAATGCGTCGACGACGCCTTGATCGGCGAGGATGCGGCTAGCCGCGGCGAGATCGTCGAGCACGGCGGGATCGACCGATTTGAGATCTTGGGCAAAGGCAGCGCCTGCCATACACAGAAGCGCTGACAGTGAAATCGCCACTTTGCGCACGGCGTTTCTCTCCCGCATT
>JAFAVH010000427.1 GCA_019242655.1 Methylobacteriaceae bacterium | reverse complement strand
GCCGGCGACGAGTTCGCCATAAGCGATGCGATGATTATCGGGGCCGACGATCGCGCCGGCGTCCGCGTGCAGCTGATCCGCAGCGATGCCTAAGCGCTCCGCGGCGATTCCAATCAGGATTTCGCGTACCTGCGCCGCCGCGTTGCGGATCGCGGTGCCCGAATCCTGCATGGAATGGCTGCCGGAGGTGAAGCCTTCATTCGCCGTACGCGCCGTGTCGGATATGACGAGATGAATCGTATGCGGGTCGACTTCCAGTTCTTCCGCCGCGACTTGCAGGAGCGCCGTCTTGATGCCCTGCCCGAGCTCACACTTGCCGGTGAAGACGGTCACCTTTCCGTCCGCCTCGACGCGAATCCAGGAATCGAGCATCGGCGCGTTTTTCAGGCTGCCGGGCAGCGGCCCCGACGTACTACCCTCCTGTTGCTGCGCAAGGGAGGAGGGCGCGCGCAGCGAGAAGCTGACGACAAGCGCGCCCGTCAGAAATTCTCGACGCGAGGTAGCTGGGAGCGGCGCGTGCATCACTCCTTCTCCTCCTCTTCCTTCGCCGGAGCGGCTGCGCCGGCGGCGCGCATGCCGGCGGCGGCCCCCGTGATCGCCGCGAGGATGCGCATATGTGTGCCGCAGCGGCAGAGATTTGGGCTCATATGTGCGCGAATTTGTGCATCGCTCGGCGACTGGTTCGCCGCTAGCAGAGCATGGGCGCGCATGATCATGCCGGGGATGCAATAGCCGCATTGCGCCGCCTGCTCTTCGATAAAGGCGCGCTGCAGCGGGCTCGGCGCGTCTTCGGTTCCGAGCCCCTCGAGAGTCGTGATTTTGCGCCCCCGCAAGATCGAGATGGGCGTGATACACGCGAAGATCGGCTTGCCGTCGACGACCACCGTGCACGCGCCGCACTGGCCAAGCCCGCAGCCGAATTTGGCCCCGTTGAGTTCGAGCGTGTCGCGCAGAACATAAAGGAGAGGCGTGTTCGGGTCGTCCGCGATGTCGCGCGAGCGGCCATTCACATTGAGCGTGATCATGGGCTCGTCCCCTCGCTCCTTATCCGCGCAGCTTCTTGTTCCACACCGCTCCATTGCTGTCCGCCGCTGAAGCGCGCGCGCAGATAGCTGACGATCTCAGCAACCTGGGAATCGCCGAGCGCGTCGGCGAAGGAAGGCATGATCGCGCCGACGGTGCCTTCCGACGGGTGAATGCCCTCCAAGATCACATGGATCACGTTGCGCGGGTCGGGCGCATGAAGAGAGGTGTGCTGGCCGAGCGAGGCGACCGTGAACGGCACGTGGCCGCCGGTTTCGTGACATGTTGCGCAAATGCCGGCGTAAAGCTGCGCACCCGCGGGATGAGCTTGCGCGGCTTCCGCTTGCTTATCGTCGGCCCGCGCTTCGCTTTCTTCGGGTTTCGCCAGCATCGATGCGATGTAAACCGCGATCGCACGCACATCTTGCTCGGGAGCGGTGGCGAGCGCGGAGACGACCGCTTTCATCGGACCTTCGCCGCCGCCATGACCGGCATCCCAGCTGCTAAGATAGTTGAATAGGCTTTCCTCGTTCCACGGTACGAGCGCGGGCGAAGTTCGGTTCAGCGGCGGCACCCACCAATCCTCCGCCTCGCCGCCGTCGAAATGCTGCGAGGCGATTTCGGCGCCAAGCCGATCGCGCGGCGTATGGCACGCGCCGCAATGCGAGAGCGCCTCCACGAGATAGGCGCCGTGGTCCCACTTCGCGCTCTTGCTACCGTCGCCGCGCGGGACGCCCTCTTTATTCATGTATAGCAGTTTCCAGCCGGCGAGCAGCGGCCGCACATTGTACGGAAAAGCAAGTTCGTTTGCCCGGTTCGGCGCATGCACGGGCTCGCGCGTCATCAGGAAGGCGTAGAGCGCACTCAAGTCTTCGTCGGTCAGCTTGGTGAAATGATCATACGGGAAGGCCGGGTATAAATCGCGCCCCGCGCGGTCGACGCCGTCGCGCATGGCGCGATTGAAGGCGGCTTGCGACCATTGCCCGATGCCGGTCTCCACATCGGGCGTGATGTTCGTCCCGTAGATCGTGCCGAAAGGCGTCGCGAGCGGCCGTCCCCCGGCAAAAGGCTTGCAGTTCTCTTCCGTGTGACAGGAGGCGCAATAGCCGAGCGCCGCAAGTTCGCCGCCGCGCTTGATCAGATCGGGCGCAAAGGCGCGTTGCGCCCGATCTTCGGGAATCGTGAGGTGGGTGGCGAAGAACAGCGCCGCCGCGGCCAGAGCGGCGATGAGCAGGACCGAAAAAAATATGCGCCGCATCGGGCTCGTTATAGGGCGCCGTTCGCGTTAAAAAGGCAGTCGAAGCGGCAGCCGCCAAAGAAAGGGAGAGAGCCATGCCCGACACCGACCGCCGGACCCTCATGCGGACCGTGGCGGCAAGTTCTCTCGCCACCGCCATTCCGGGCGGCGTCTTCGCGCAATCCACTCCACAGCAAGTTCCCGCCCCGGCCGCGCCAGCGCCCGCCCACGTCACGCGCATTCTCGCCGATTACGTCGTCAAGGCCGCTCCGGAAGACTTGCCCGCGAACGTGCGCAAGGAAGGTGCGCGCACGCTGCTCAACTGGGTCGGTGTCGCGATCGGTGGATCGCATCACCAGACCGTGGATATCGCCGTCGCCGCGCTTGCGCCGTTCTCGGGACCGCAGAAGGCTTCGCTCCTTGGGCGCACCGAGCGCTTCGATCCTATGAACGCTGCCTTCATTAACGGCGTCGCGAGCCACATCTTCGATTATGACGACACGCATCTGAAGACGATTATTCATCCGGCCGGGCCGGTTGCGTCTGCCATTCTGGCACTTGCGGAATTGCAGCCTGTCTCGGGCAAGGATTTCTTGAACGCGCTCATCCTTGGCGTCGAGACGGAATGCCGGATCGGCAATGCCGTTTATCCCAATCATTACGATGTCGGCTGGCACATAACCGGCACGGCTGGCGTGTTCGGCTCCGCCGCCGCGGCGGGCAAGCTTCTGGGCTTAAATTCGCAGCAGATGGTTTGGGCACTTGGCCTTGCGGCATCGCAGCCGGTCGGTTTGCGCGAATCCTTCGGCTCGATGAACAAGAGCTTCAATCCGGGGCGCGCCGCCAGCAACGGCCTCTTCGCGGCCCTGCTTGCGCAGAAGAACTACACGAGCTCTGACGGTATGATCGAAGCCAAGCGCGGCTGGGCGAATACGATCAGCACGAAGCAGGATTATAAAGAGATCATCGACGGCCTCGGTCAACGCTACGAAGCCGCGCTCAACACATACAAGCCTTTCGCCTGCGGTATCGTCATGCATCCGGCAATCGACGCCGCCATTCAGCTGCGCAACGAAAACAAGCTCGGCGCCGATCAGATCGAGCGGATCGATCTCAAGGTTCATCCCCTTGTCTTGGAACTGACCGGCAAGAAGACGCCGCAGGAAGGTCTTGAAGGGAAGTTCAGCATCTACCATGCGGTTGCGGTCGCGCTGGTCGAGGGTGCCGGCGGCGAGAAGCAATTCAGCGACCATGCCGTGCGCGATCCGGTGATCGTCGGATTGCGCGGCAAGGTCATGCCGGTCGTGACCACGGGGATAAAACCGGAGCAGGTCGATCTGACGATCGTCACGAAGGACGGCCGCTCGCTGCACAAATATATCGAGCATGCGATCGGAAGCCTCGAGATGCCAATGAGCGATCAAGCGCTCGAGGCGAAGTTCTCGGACTTGGCAGAGGGCATCCTGCCGCGTGCGCGCATCCGCGAGGTCATGGATTTGTGCTGGAATGTCGAGATCCTCGCGAGCGCGGCGGAGATCGCGCGCGCCGGCGCGTCGAGCTGATCACACAGGACGCTCATGTCGAAGCAAACCCGCTCGCACCGCATCACCGCGCCGGACATTGCCGGCCGCAAAGGACGCGAGAAGATCGTATGCCTCACTGCTTACACAGCGCCGATGGCGGCGCTGCTCGATCCGCATTGCGACCTCTTGCTCGTCGGCGATTCGCTAGGGATGGTCGTGCATGGCCTGCCCACCACCGTTGGCGTGACGCTCGAGATGATGATCCTGCATGGACAGGCGGTCATGCGGGCCTCGACCCGTGCGCTTGTCGTCGTCGATCTTCCGTTCGGCACGTATGAGGCCAATCCCGAACAGGCCTTCCAATCGGCGTCGCGGATCATGCGCGAGACCGGCTGTCAGGCCGTAAAGGTCGAAGCCTCGGAAGGCATCTCGAAGACGATCCGCTTCCTCGTCGACCGCGGCATTCCGGTCGTCGGCCATGTCGGACTGCGCCCGCAAGCTGCGAACGTCGATGGCGGCTTCAAGGCGAAGGGCCGCACCGCCGCCGAACGCGAGCGCGTGCTCGATGAAGCGCTCGCGTCCGACAATGCCGGCGCGTTTGCCATCGTCGTCGAAGGGGTGGCGAGCGATCTTGCGCTGGAGATCACGCGCAAAGTGAAGGCGCCGACGATCGGCATCGGCGCCTCGGCCGATTGCGACGGCCAGATCCTTGTCACCGACGACATGCTCGGCCTGTTCGATTGGACGCCGAAATTCGTGCGCCGCTACGGCAATATGCGCGACCTCGTCTCGCAGGCTGTCGCCTCCTATGCCGAAGATGTCCGCGCCGGCCGCTTTCCGGGGCAGGCCGAAATCTACCAGCTCAGGGCGCAATCCTGAGGCATGGCGCTTCGCGTCCGGCCGAGCACCGAAGCGGACATTGCGGCGATCGCGCGCATCTATACGCATCACGTTCTGCACGGGCTCGCTTCGTTTGAAGAAATCGCGCCGGACGCGGCGGAGCTTGCGCGCCGGCGGCAGGATGTGCTGCGGCACGGACTTCCCTATCTCAGTGCGGATGCGGACGGCGAAGTCGTCGGTTATTGCTATGCCGCGCCCTATCGGGCGCGCTCAGCCTACCGCTTCACGATCGAAGATTCCGTCTATATCGATGCCGGTCATGCCGGACGGGGCATTGGGCGTGCGCTGCTCTCGCGGCTGATCGCTCTGTGCGAACAGGGCCCCTGGCGGCAGATGATCGCGGTTATCGGCGACAGCGAGAACCGCGCCTCAATCGCTCTGCATAAAGCCGAAGGCTTTCAGATGATCGGCACGCATGCGGCAGTCGGATTCAAGTTCGGCAGGTGGGTCGACAGCGTTTTGATGCAACGCGAGCTCGGCCAAGGCGCGCAAACGCCGCCGCAGGCGTAAGGCTTCATAATAAATCGGTATGGCAATGAACTTGGCCGTCCTTCGGACGTTACGGCTAAGCCAGCCTGATCTCGTCCGGAGGGATCGCCATGCGTCGCCTCAGCCTCTTCCTCGCTTTCGCTGCTTTGCCCGCCTCCGCGGCTCTCGCCGAAGACGTGCCGAATTTGAACGTCCAGGCGACGTGTAGGGCAACGCCTGCCGTCACGCTCGATCAGCAGGCGACCTATGACAATTGCATGCGCAGTGAGAACGCCGCGCGCGACCGGCTGAACAAGACCTGGGGCAAGATGCGGGTCGATTGGCGCTCGACCTGCCTCAAGACCACGACGCTCGGCGGCATCCCGAGTTATGTCGAGCTTCTGACCTGTGTCGAGATGCGCGAAGCGGCCGCCAACGGCCAGTCCGGCCCGCCGTCGGGCTCGATGACGAACGGACGCTCGGTCGGCATCGGCTCGGGCTCACCGGCGATCGGCTCATCCGTCCCGGGCGCCACGACCAGCGGAACCGCTGGAACGACAGGCTTTCCGAGCGGCGCGACCAGCGCACCCGGTAATCCGGGCAACAGCCTCAATGGCGGTCTCGGCGCGGGCAGCGCCGGCGCGACAGGCCTGTCGAGCGGCCGTTCGGCCGGCTCGGGCTCGCCGACAGTTTCAAGCCCCAGTCCGGCCGGCTCGGGGAGCCAAGGCGCGGGCAGCGCCGGGTCGGCGGGTTCGGCCGGGGGCGGCAGCGCTGGCGGCGGCGGACACTAAGGTCCGTTACTGCAAGCAATGCTCATCGCCGCCTGACTGCGATCACGACGGGCGGCTTTCGGCCGCCGATCTTGCGCAATTCGCTTGAGCGCGAACGTCCTCTCCGCTCTGCCTTACGCCAATCAGTTCGGCGCGAACGGGTGCTTCGCGGTCTTGTACTTCTGCTGCACCTCGGAGGCTTTCGGCGTGCCCTTCACCGCGCGCTCGATCGATTCCTTCGTCGCCTTGTAATTATACTCCTGAATCTTCTTGTCGTCCGCCGCTTCCCAATGGATGAACACGCCGACGCAGATGAACACGTCGTCGGCCTCCGCCGCCGGAATCGTGCCCTCCGACACCGCGTCGGCGACGGCCATCGCCACCGCATGCTGGGCCGGCCCGAACATCTGCACGGCCTGCTTGGCGTCCTTGATCGTCACCTTGTTGAACAGGA
>JAFAVH010000335.1 GCA_019242655.1 Methylobacteriaceae bacterium | reverse complement strand
AGAAGGCGCTCGAAAGCGCGATCGCCAACGCGGAGAACAATCACAGCCTCGACGTCGACGATCTCGTCGTCGCCGAAGCGCATGTCGGCAAGGCGCTCGTCATGAAGCGCTTCAGCCCGCGGGCACGCGGCCGCGCGGGACGGATCGAGAAGCCATTCTCGAATCTGACGATCGTCGTGCGCGAAGTCGCCGTCGCGGCCGAGGCTTAAGGAGAGACAATGGGACAGAAGGTCAATCCGATCGGGCTTCGCCTCGGCATCAACCGTACGTGGGATTCGCGTTGGTTCGCCAACAAGGGCCAGTACGGCAAGCTCCTGCATGAGGACATGAGGATTCGCGAGGTTCTGATGAAGAACCTCAAGCAGGCGGCGGTGTCGAAAATCATCATCGAGCGTCCGCACAAGAAGTGCCGCGTGACGATCCATTCGGCGCGTCCGGGCGTGGTGATCGGCAAGAAGGGCGCCGACATCGACAAGATACGCAAGCTCGTCGCCAAGCTCACCGACAGCGAAGTCGTGATCAACATCGTCGAGGTGCGCAAGCCCGAGGTCGATGCGACGCTCGTTGCCGACTCGATCGCCCAGCAGCTCGAGCGCCGTGTCGCGTTCCGCCGTGCGATGAAGCGCGCCGTGCAATCGGCGATGCGGCTCGGCGCGGAAGGCATTCGCATCAATTGCTCGGGCCGTCTCGGCGGCGCGGAGATCGCGCGTCAGGAATGGTATCGCGAGGGCCGCGTGCCGCTGCATACGCTGCGCGCCGACGTCGATTACGGCGTTGCGACCGCGCATACCGCCTACGGCACGTGCGGCATCAAGGTCTGGATCTTCAAGGGCGAAATCCTCGAGCACGATCCGATGGCGCAGGACAAGAAACTTGCCGAAGGCGATCACGGCGGCGGCGAGCGCCGCCAGCGCCGCGAGCGCGAACCGCGCGAAGCTGCGTGACGGCCTGAGGGAACTCGAAAGATAAGACGATGCTGCAACCGAAGCGCACCAAGTTTCGCAAGGCTTTTAAAGGCCGTATCCGCGGCCAGTCGAAGGCCGGCTTCGATTTAAACTTCGGCGAGTTCGGCCTGAAGGCGGTCGAGCCCGATCGCGTCACCGCGCGCCAGATCGAGGCGGCCCGCCGCGCGATGACGCGTCACATGAAGCGCGCCGGCCGCGTGTGGATCCGCATCTTCCCCGACGTGCCGGTGTCGAAGAAGCCGACCGAAGTGCGCATGGGCAAGGGCAAGGGCGCGCCGGAATTCTGGGCCTGCCGTGTGGCGCCGGGGCGTATCATGTTCGAGATCGACGGCGTGCCGGTTGAGCTCGCGCGTGAAGCGCTGACGCTTGCTGCGGCCAAACTGCCGATCAAGACGCGCTTTGTCCAGCGCATCGCCGAGTGAGGAGAAAGACGTGAAGAGCAAGCAGCGCGTCACCGATCTCCGTGTCCTGTCGGACGATCAGCTGAATGACGAGGTCCTGCGCCTGAAGAAGGAGCAGTTCAATCTGCGCTTTCAGCGCGCTACGGGGCAACTCGAGAATACGTCGCGCGTGCGCGAAGTCCGCCGCGACATCGCCCGCGCCAAAACGATCGCGTCGCAGAAGCGCGCGTCCGCGAAAAAAGGTTGAGTTAGATGCCGAAGCGAATTCTCCAGGGCGTCGTCGTCAGCGACAAGCAGGAAAAGACCGTCGTCGTGAAGGTCGAGCGGCGTTTCACGCATCCGCTCTTGAAGAAGACGGTGCGGCGCACGAAGAACTATCACGCCCACGATGAGGGCAAGAAATACAAGGTCGGCGATCAGGTCTCGATCGAGGAGACGCGCCCGATCTCGAAACTGAAACGCTGGATCGTCGTCGACGGGGCGGCGAAATCCTGAACCGATAACAACCAACTTCAGGCGAAGTCCGGCGAGGGCAACTCACCGGAAACCGATCTGAGAAAGGCAAGAAGCCATGATCCAGATGCAAACCAATCTCGACGTCGCCGATAATTCCGGCGCGCGTCGCGTTATGTGCATCAAGGTCCTCGGCGGATCGAAGCGCAAATATGCTGGCGTCGGCGACATCATCGTCGTGTCGATCAAGGAGGCGATCCCGCGCGGCCGTGTTAAGAAGGGCGACGTCATGAAGGCGGTCGTCGTACGCACCGCGAAGGACATCAAGCGTCCGGATGGTTCCGTGATCCGCTTCGACACGAACGCAGCGGTGCTCGTCAACAATCAGTCCGAGCCGGTCGGCACGCGCATCTTCGGGCCGGTGCCGCGCGAATTGCGCGCCCGCAACCACATGAAGATCATCTCGCTCGCGCCGGAGGTATTGTAATGGCCGCGAAGATCAAGAAAGGCGACAAGGTCGTCGTCCTCTCGGGTCGTGACAAGGGCCGCAACGGCGAGGTCGTGCGGGTTATGCCGCGCGAGGATCGCGCGCTGGTGCGCGGCATCAATGTCGTGAAACGCCATCAAAAGCAGACGATGAAGGAAGAAGGCGGCATCGTGCGCAAGGAATTGCCGATCCACCTTTCCAACATCGCGCTCGCTGATCCCAAGGACGGCAAGCCGACGCGCGTCGGTTTCAAGATTCTCGAGGACGGCCGAAAGGTCCGTTTCGCCAAGCGTTCCGGAGATTTGATCGATGGCTGACGACAAGAAGAAAGCCGCGGCAAAGCCGGGGAAGGGCGGC
>JAFAVH010000281.1 GCA_019242655.1 Methylobacteriaceae bacterium | reverse complement strand
AAGCGCGCGCGGATGTCGGTGCGATCGTGCATGCGCATCCAATCTACGCGACTGCCTTTGCGATCTGCCGCAAGGAGATTCCCGCTGCGCACTACATGATCGCCGCCGCGGGCGGTCCGACGATCCGCTGTGGTCCCTATGCGAGCTACGGAACCTCGGAATTGTCTGACATTGCCGTCGCTGCGCTCGAAGGACGCAACGCCTGTCTTCTTGCCAATCACGGCATGATCGCAACCGGCGCCGATCTTGCCAGAGCGATGTGGCTCGCGGTGGAGGTCGAGACGCTCTGCAAGCAATATGCGGCGGCGCTGCAGATCGGAACGCCGCATATCCTGCCGGACGATGAAATCGCGCGAACCATCGAGAAGTTTAAGACCTATGGCCCGCAGCAAGAAACAGAAGCAACGGAAAGGCTGACCGGCTTCATGCGCTTTGCCAGCGCAAAAGACAATCGCTGACAATCCTGATTTGACGCCGTGCAGCTGGTAGGTCGGCGTCTATTGCGCCGGCCGAGTTGCGACGCGCGGCGCCGGCACCACGAGATTTACCAGCACCGCAACGACGATGTTGATCGCGAGCGCGATCAATCCGACATAGAGCGTCACCGAGGTTGACCCGAAGGCGAGCGTGTGCAGCGGCTTCAGGCCGTCCGTCCACGCCATCCAGGTGCCGATGAGGAAGCCCGCGGCCCAGCCGGCAAGCAGTGCCGGCGCGCGGAACCAGGTGAAGAACAAGCCGAAGATCAGTGCCGGTAGCGTCTGCATGATCCACAACCCGCCGAGTAGTTGCAGATCGAGAGCAAATTGCGTCGGCAGGAAGAGGATGACGAGAAGCGCCCCGAATTTCACAACGAGCGAGGTGATCTTGGCGACCTGCGCTTCACCGGAATGGTCGATATTCGGATTGACGTACGCCTTCCAGAAATTGCGGGTGAACAGGTTCGCAGCGCCGATGCTCATGACAGCGGCAGGAACGAGTGCGCCGATACCGATCGCGGCGTAGGCGAAGCCGGCGAACCAGTTCGGGAACTGACTCCTGAACAACTCCGGAACGATGTCGTTGTTGCTCGCGACCTTGAGGCCGGCGGCAATGCCCATGTAACCCAAAAGCGCGATCAGGCCGAGGAGCAGGGTGTAAGCCGGAAGCAGGATCGCGTTCTTGCGGATCGTGTCGCCGCTGCGGCTCGCAAAGATGCCGGTCAGCGTGTGCGGGTACATGAAAGCTGCGAGCGCCGAACCTAGGGCGAGCGAGGCGTAGGGGAAGAATTGCGCCGGCGCGAGCGTGATCCCGCCCGAACCTTTGGCCTTGAAGGCCGCATCGGCCTTCTCAAAGATCGCGCCGTAACCGCCGAGTTTGGCGGGAATGATGACCACTGCCGCGATCACCACGATATAGATCATGATGTCCTTGACAAAGGCGATCAGCGCTGGGGCCCGCAAGCCTGACGAATACGTGTAAAGCGCGAGAATTACGAAGGCGATGATCAGCGGAATCTCGCCGGTGAGGCCGAGCGCCTTGATCACCGCCGCCATACCGATCAGCTGTAGCGCGATATAAGGCATCGTCGCGAGCACACCGGTGATGGCGACGGCAAGTTCCAGCGGGCGGTAATTGTATGTGCCATGAACGACGTCAGCCGATGTCGCATAGCCGCGGTCGGCCGCGACCTTCCACAAGACGGGCATCACCGCGAACACGAAGGGATAGACGATGATCGTGTAGGGCAACGCGAAGAAGCCGTAGGCGCCGACCGCGTAGACCAGCGCCGGAACGGCGATGACGGTGTAGGCGGTGTAGAAGTCGCCGCCGACGAGGAACCAGGTGATCCAGGTGCCGAATTGGCGCCCGCCGAGACCCCATTCGTCGATGCTGGCAAGGTTCTGCGGCACGCGCCAGCGTGCCGCGACGAAGCCCATTACCGTCACAAGCGCGAAGAAGAAGATGCAGACCGCGAGCGGGACAGGATCGATCTCAGTCGCCATGGTCGAGCCCCCGATAGACAAGCCACGTCAGCAGCGCCGAGATCGGCACCCACATAAATTGATACCAATAGAAGAACGGGAAGCCGAAAAGTTTGGGCTCGACGTGATTGTAGAAGGGAACCCAGAGCAGTCCGATGTAAGGGATGAGGAGAATCCACCACAGCCAGCCCGCGCCAGCGCGCTGTTCTCTCGGATTCCTGTCCACGACGCTTCCCCCGCGCTTTATTGTCACAAATTCTTTAAATTGATTCCGCGGCAGAAGCTAGACATTGGAACGGCACTAGTCGTCGATACCGTTAGTGCTTTCGCCGTTGATCGCGGCTTTCAAAGTATTTGACGGCTTGAACACCATGACGCGCCGCGGCGTGATCGGCACTTCCACGCCAGTCTTCGGATTGCGGCCGATGCGTTCCCCTTTCGAACGCACGACAAAGGACCCGAAAGAAGACAGCTTGACGGTCTCCCCGCGCACCAACGCGTCACAAATCTCGTCGAGCACGGATTCGACGAGCGCTGCGGATTCGCTGCGCGAAAGTCCGACACGCCGATAAACCGCATCGGTGAGATCGGCGCGTGTGAGCGTGCGCGCGTTGGCAGCCGAACTGGTTGCCAGGGCCTCACCCTCGATTATTCGCAATGCTGATGCCGAATTCGTACTTGCCATGAACGAAGCTCGGAAAATGGACGCCTTCGTCCTCTATCCCAGTCGGACGGACGATGACAGGGCAGATTGCCCTAGCCTTACCATCGTATCAAGGCGGAACCCCATGTGAAGCCACCCCCCATGGCTTCGATCATGACGAGATCGCCTTTTTTTATGCGGCCGTCGCCATGCGCCTCCGCGAGCGCCAACGGAATCGAGGCAGCCGACGTGTTGCCGTGCCGATCGACGGTCACGACGATCTTCTCCGGTGCGATGCCGAGCTTTTCGGCCGAGGCATCGATGATGCGCCGGTTCGCCTGGTGCGGCACGAACCAGTCGAGATCGCCGGCTTTCGTGCCCGTCGCTGCAAAAGCATCTTGGACGACATCGGTCACCATGCCGACGGCATGGCGGAACACTTCGCGGCCGTGCATGCGCAGGTGCCCTACGGTGCCGGTCGCGGAAGGGCCGCCATCGACATAGAGCTTCTCGCGATGGCGCCCGTCGGACCGCAAATGCGACGTAAGAACGCCCCGCTCATGCAATTCTCCATTCGACGCCTGCGCCTCCAGGAGCACCGCCCCTGCCCCATCGCCGAAAAGCACGCAGGTCGTGCGGTCCTCCCAGTCCATCAGGCGCGAGAAAGTCTCCGCACCGATGACAAGCGCGCGCTTGTTGGCGCCGGACGTCAAAAACTTGTCAGCTGTCGCAATGGCAAACACGAATCCCGAACAAACTGCTTGTAAGTCGAAGGCTGCACCGACGCGGATGTCGAGCGCGGCCTGCACCTGCGTCGCCACCGCGGGAAAGGTATAATCCGGCGTCGACGTTGCCACGATGACGAGATCGACCTCGTCCGCGCCACGCCCGGCGTTGATCAGCGTGGCTTCTGCGGCCCGGATTGCGAGCGTCGACGTTGTCTCGCTCTTTTCAGCGATGTGGCGCTGACGAATGCCCGTGCGTTGCACAATCCATTCGTCGGACGTGTCTACCCGCGATTCAAGGTCCGCATTGGTGACGATCTGCTTGGGTAAATAGGAACCGACGCCGAGAACAACGGATCGCAAAGAATTCTGTCGTGAAGCCACGCTTGCTTGATTTCCTTAATCCGAGCCGCCGTCTGGCGCCGGCAAATCGGGCGCAGGCGCGCGATCCTCGTCGGCGAGCATCAACGTCTCGCGGATTCGATCAAGAAGCCGATGCCGAACCATCTCGTAGCCGATTTCAATAGCCCCGGCATAGCCCAGTGCGTCAGTTCCGCCATGGCTTTTGATGACCACCCCATCGAGACCCAAAAAGAGGCCGCCATTGGCGTGCCGCGGATCCATCTTGTCCCGCAAGGCATCAAACGCGCGGCGGGCGAAGAAGTATCCGATCTTCGCCGTGAAGCTTCTCGTCATCGCGTCGCGGAAATATTGCGCCACTTGCTTGGCCGTGCCCTCGGCACTCTTCAGGGCAATGTTGCCGGCAAAACCCTCGGTTACGACCACATCCACGGTGCCTTTGCCGATATCGTCGCCCTCGACGAAGCCCTGATATGAGAGCGCCGGCAGATCGGCCGCTCTCAACATGCGCGAGGCGGCTTTCACCTCTTCGAGACCCTTGATTTCCTCAACCCCCACATTGAGGAGCCCAACGGTGGGCCGTTCCAGGTCGAACAGGATGTGCGCCATGGCCGCGCCCATGACGGCAAGGTCGACGAGATGCTGCGCATCCGCACCGATGCTCGCCCCGACATCGAGCACGATCGATTCGCCGCGGATGGTCGGCCAGATCGCCGCGAGCGCCGGACGCTCGATCTGCGCCATGGTGCGCAGGCAGATCTTGGCCATCGCCATCAGCGCGCCGGTATTGCCTGCAGAGACGGCACAATCGGCTTCGCCGCTCTTCACTGCTTCCAGCGCCATCCACATCGACGACGTGCGGCGGCCGCTGCGCAGGGCCTGGGTCGGCTTTTCGTGCATCTGAACGGCGACCTCGGCATGCTCGAGCGTCGAACGCCCTGCAAGCCTTGGGTGCGCGTCGAGAAGGGGACGCACCGCCGCTTCCTTGCCGAAGAAAATAAAGCGCGAGTCCGGCCGCCGCTCTAAAGCCAGCGCCGCGCCGGGGATGACGACCTCCGGCCCGAAATCGCCGCCCATGGCGTCAAGGGCGATGCGAACCGGCTCACTCATGGTTGTTGCAGCCCCGCGAAGCTACGCAAAAGAAAAGGTGTTTGGCTTATGGACGCTTGCGTCCTTCAGCCGGCGCCAGCTTGGGCGCAGCGTTCGCGTGCGGGACAATAGTGGCGGAAAGACGCATGCAACAGCCTCATGCATGCGCGTCGCGCAGATATTCGAGGGGTGCCACCTTTCGGCTACGACGGCAGGATGCCCTTGAGCGCTTTCAGCTGCGAAAACGGGCCCTCCGCAATGTCGTCCTTCGCCGAGAGTTGAGGTTCCTCGAATGCGACCCCGGGCTTACGCGGATACGGATCAAGGCCGAGCGCCAGGAACTCCGCGACGAGCGCGCCAAGATCGATCGCCCCGCCGACGATCGGATCGGGAGGGTCTTCGTCTTCAAACTCAGCTTTTGGAGCCGGGATGTCCGCAGGTTCAGGCGCGCGGCGGGTGCGGGTTGCCGTCCCGCGCGGCACGGCAGGGCGAGGCGCAATCGGCATATCCACCGGCGCGAATTTGACGTCGATCGGCTCGACAAGCTCCGACTCGAACGGATCGAGGCTCACGACGCAGATTTGCGTAACTCTCGCGCGCATCTCGCCAGTCACGGCGACGCCATCCTTGCGCCATGGCGCGACATGAAGGCTGCCTTCGAGCTTCGACAGCCCCTCCAACCCGTCCTGAGCGGCAAGGGCGTCGCGTTCCGGCCCGGTGGCGGAAATCGTCAGGTCGAGCCCTTCGGGCGGGACGTCCTCGACGGACAAGGGCCTCGAGAAAATCTGAGGGGCATCGGCATCGGTGCGACCGGACATCGTTCACTCCGGATCGGGGAAAAGCGAACCTGCAAGTATGCCGGCAAGGTCTGTTCGCTCAAGGTCGGCAACAGCTTTGTTGCAGTACGTGGCGAGGGCTGCCGAACGCTCATCGACATTGTCGCTTCCGTAAACGTTGCGGGCGATCACAGCTGTGAAAGCCGCCCCATCCCGATCGAGAGCCTCGCGGTAGGCAGCACTCCGCCCGCCGAAGATTCCGGCGAGCTTCTTCATCCGTTTTGGGACTGCCAAGTCGCCCACGCCCATTTCGCGCAAATCCGCATCGAGGTGATCGAACATCGTATTCACGATTTCTTGCGCGATCTCAGGCCCTGGCGGAGGGAGCTTCTCCAGCCGGCGTAGAAGCAGAACTGCGAGCAGCACAAGGAGATCGAAGCGGCCCTCAAGCGTGTCCGACACACTGTAGGGCGGCAGAAATAACGTTGGACGACGCGCCGCGGCAACAAGACCGCGATGCAAATCCGCGATGAGCCGGCGATTTGCACGCGGTTGCAACAACTTGGTCAGCATCCCTAATCTCGTTCGGCAGGTCGGCGCAGCGCGTCTTCTTGCCATGCTTTTGGCTAACCTGCCGGTTACGAACGTCTGTCGAGCGGCGCAAGATATAATCGGCTTTGCGTGATTTTCTGGATTTTGAGCCGCGGCGGCGCGGCGTTCGGAGCGGGCATATGAGCGGTGTGGAAATGCAGTCCTACGGAGCCCGCTTTGGGCTCGGCTCGCGACACGCGCTGATGCTTGCCGGTGCGCTCTGCCTCACGATGCCGCTCGCTGGCTGTCTCGGCTATGACGGCACGATCAATCGCGGCTACATGGCCGCCGATTCCGGCCTCAACCAGGTGAAGCCCGGCATGGCTGCCGAGCAGGTTCTGTCGACGCTCGGCACGCCCTCGACCACATCCACTGTCGGCGGCGACGCTTGGTACTACGTCAGCCAGCGAATCGAGCGGAGATTTCGGTTCCTGAATCCATCCGTCACGGACCAGCGCGTGATCGCGGTCTATTTCAACAAGCAGAAGAAGGTCGAGCGTTTGGCCAATTATAGTCTCGAGGACGGACAAGTCGTCGATGTTCTCGACCGCACGACGCCGACCGCCGGATCAGAGCGGGGCTTCCTACAGCAAATGCTGACGGGCCTTTTGAAATTCAGCTGATCTCATCGGTCGCTCCAAACAAAAATGCCCGGCACTGCCGGGCATTTCTTTTGTTTTGCGTGCGCACTCAGTGATGCGCGAGGATCGCCAATAGCAGCAGCGCGACGATGTTGGTGATCTTGATCGCCGGGTTCACGGCCGGCCCCGCCGTATCCTTGTAGGGGTCACCGACCGTATCGCCGGTCACCGAGGCCTTATGCGCATCCGAACCTTTGACGTGGGTGACGCCGTGACGATCGACGAACCCATCTTCAAAACTCTTCTTCGCATTGTCCCAGGCGCCGCCGCCTGACGTCATCGACACGGCAACGAAGAGGCCGTTGACAATCACACCGAGCAGCGATGCGCCAAGCGCGGCGAAGGCGTTTGCCTTCGATCCCGACAGGAACAGCACGCCGAAATAAACGACAAACGGCGCCAGCACCGGCAATAGCGAGGGGATGATCATCTCGCGGATCGCAGCGCGGGTCAGCATGTCGACGGCGCGCCCATAATCGGGACGGTCACTGCCCTGCATGATGCCGGGCTTTTCGCGGAATTGCCGGCGCACCTCCTCGACCACCGACCCTGCAGCGCGGCCGACCGCGGTCATGGCGATGCCGCCGAACAGATACGGGATCATGCCGCCGAAGATCAGTCCAGCGACGACGTAGGGGTTCGACAGGTCGAACGAGACGTTGCCGACATCCTTGAAATACGGCACGCCGCTTTGCGTGAAAGCGGCAATGTCGTTCGTGTAAGCCGCGAACAGGACAAGCGCGCCGAGACCGGCCGAGCCGATTGCATAACCCTTCGTCACCGCCTTGGTCGTGTTGCCGACGGCGTCGAGCGCATCGGTCGAGTGACGCACTTCCTTCGGCAGACCCGACATCTCGGCGATGCCGCCGGCATTGTCGGTCACCGGGCCGAAGGCGTCGAGCGCGACGATGATGCCGGCAAGGCCGAGCATCGTCGTCACCGCGATCGCCGTGCCGAAAAGGCCCGCGAGCTGGTAGGTGGAGATGATGCCGCCGACGATGACGAGCGCCGGCAACGCCGTCGATTCGAGCGAAACGGCGAGCCCCTGAATGACGTTGGTTCCGTGGCCGGTCACCGAGGCCTGCGCGATCGAGACGACGGGGCGCTTGCCGGTGCCCGTGTAATATTCGGTGATCCACACGATGAGCCCGGTGACGATAAGGCCGATCACGCCGCAAACGAACAAGTTCACGCCGGTTATGTTGATCGTGCCGGTCTTACCGGCACTCCCCCAGCCGATGAGGAAGTGCGTCGCAATCGCGAGGCCCGCGATCGACAGCACGCCGGCGGCGATCAGGCCTTTGTAAAGCGCGCCCATGATCGAATTGTTGGCACCAAGCTTCACGAAATAGGTGCCGATGATCGAGGTGACGATGCAGACCGCGCAGATCGCCAGCGGATAAAGCATCATGTTGGCAAGGATCGGCTGGCCGCGGAAGAAGATCGAGGCGAGCACCATCGTCGCGACGACGGTCACCGCGTAGGTCTCGAACAAGTCGGCCGCCATGCCGGCGCAATCGCCGACATTGTCGCCGACATTGTCGGCAATCGTTGCGGGATTACGGGGATCGTCCTCGGGGATACCTGCCTCGACCTTGCCGACGAGGTCGGCGCCGACGTCGGCGCCCTTGGTAAAGATGCCGCCGCCGAGACGGGCGAAGATCGAGATCAGCGAAGCGCCGAAGCCGAGCGCAACGAGCGCGTCGATGACGAGCCGGTCATCGACTTTGTGGCCCATCGGGCCGGTCAATATCCAGTAGTAGACGGCGACGCCGAGGAGCGCCAAGCCGGCGACCAGCATGCCGGTCACAGCGCCTGCCTTGAAGGAGATATCGAGCCCCGCGCCGAGCGACTGCGACGCGGCCTGAGCGGTGCGGACGTTGGCCCGCACAGATACGTTCATCCCGATGAAGCCGGCAGCGCCCGAAAGAATCGCGCCGATCAAGAAGCCGATGGCGACGGACCAGGACAGAAGCAGGCCGAGGCCGATGAAGATCACGACGCCGACCCCGGCAATCGTCGTGTATTGCCGCTTGAGATAAGCCTGCGCCCCTTCGGCGATCGCTCCGGCGATCTCCTGCATGCGGACCGAACCCGCATCTGCGCGCATCAGCTGGCTGACGGTCGCGCCCCCGTATACGACGGACAGGAGTCCGCCGATGATGATGAGCCAAATAGCCATAAGTGAAAGCCTCGTTCCGCGTGTCGCTGGTTGTTTTCGGCGGCCCGCGCACGGACGCGCGGCCGGGATTCGCGGCCAGGGCGACCGCATTTGCGCGCCCTCTTGCCAGAAAGCCGCGTGCGCCGCAATCGCTTAGATCAAGGCTCCCCCGGCACGCCGGCGGCCCACGAGAAACAGCGCCGCAAGCGCCAGCGCCACGGGCGGGAAGACGACCAGATTGACCGCCGACCAGCCGGAATTCGCCAGGATCTGCCCGGACGAGAACGACCCGATCGCCATCGTGCCGAAAACGAGAAAATCGTTGAAGGCCTGAACCTTGTTGCGCTCGGCTGGCGTGTGCGTCTCCAAAACCATCGCGGAAGCGCCGACAAAGCCGAAATTCCAGCCGATGCCGAGAACAACCAGACCCGCCCAAAAATGCGCGACGCTGGTTCCGGAAAGACCGACCAGCGCGGCCGCGGCTTCGAGCGCCAGGCCAAGTGCGACAATCCGCTTCGCGCCGAACTGCGCGATCAGCGAGCCGGTCACGAAGCTCGGGCCGTACATCGCGATGACGTGCCACTGAATGCCGAGATTGGAATCGGTCAGCGAATGCCCGCACATGCGCATCGCAAGCGGCGCCGAGGTCATGACGAAATTCATCAGGGCGTAGGAGACGACACCGCAGAGCGCCGCGACTGGGAAATCGCCGCTCAGGACGATCTGCGAAAGCGGCCGCCCTTCATGCAGATCGGCGGCGGCGGGACGCGGCGCATGCACGCCCATGAGGACGAGAATGGCGATGAGCGCCACAGCGCCCTGCCCGACATAGCTCGCGGCAAAGAGATGCGGCGACAGGTTCATGGTCCACTGCACAAGCTGCGGACCGACGATGCCGGCCAAAATGCCGCCGGTCAGCACCCAGGCGACGGCTTTCGGACGGAAGCTCACGCTTGCGCCATCGGCGGCGGCAAAACGGTAGGATTGCACGACTGCGGCATAAAGGCCGCCGCAAAACGTCGCGGCACAGAAGAGCCAGAACATGCCGGTGCTGAGCGCAATCGTCGCCAGCGCGCCGCACAGAGCGCCGAGACCACAGCCAATGAAGAACGCGACGCGGCGTCCGTAGACGCGAGAGAGCCAGCCGGTCGGCAAGGTCCCTGCCGCAAGGCCGACGACGTACATGGAGATCGGCAGCGTTGCTAAGGCGGGATTGGGTGCGATTTGCGCACCGACGATCGAGCCCGTGGCGAAGATGACGACCGAATTGGCCCCACCGAGGGCCGTCGCTGCCGCAAGCCGCAGGACGTTGCCGCGCGCCGCAGCGTCAGACTGCGGTGCGGCTGCGGGCGGACGACCGAGGGTGACGGGTGCGTTCATTGGCTGCGATCAGAATGGGGCTGCGCTCAGAAATGGCTGAACGATTCCCGGCGGAAAGTTCTCTTTGTGCCGTTCCGATCGAGGAAACAAGGTAGGTCGTTTCCGGTCGTCGCCGTGCCGATCGCGGTGACATCGATGCCCGCCTGTTTTGCCGCGGCTTCGAACTGGTCGCTCTTGTCAGGCGCGACCGTACAGAGAATCTCGTAGTCGTCGCCGCCGGTGAGCAAGCGATCGAAGAGAGCGGGATCGGCGGCGAGCGCCGCGCGCATCGGCTCCGAGAGCGGTATGCGGTTGAGATCGATTGTTGCGGACACGCCGGAGACGCGCAGCATCTTGGTGAGATCGCCGACGAAACCGTCGGACACGTCCATCGCGGCAGACGCGCGCGCGCGCAAGATCGGCGCCAGCGCAAGCCGCGGCTGCGGATGCAGATAGCGCTCGACAAGAAAGTCGCGCGCGCTTGCATCGAGCGGTTTATCCCCTGCACTCTTCCGCATGATCAGTCCCGCCGCCGCGTCACCGATCGTGCCCGAGACATAGATGCGATCGCCGGCGCGCGCGCCGGTGCGTGGCACCATTTTGCCGCGTGGCACGGTGCCGAATGCCGTGATCGACAGGAACAGCGCGTCCGGCGATTGAATCGTATCGCCGCCGAGTAGCGGACACGTGTAACCGCGCGCATCCTGCCCCAGCGCTTCGGCGAATGCTGTCAGCCATTCCTCGCGCCAGTTTTTCGGTAGCGCCAAGGACAACAGGAAACCTGCCGGCTTTGCGCCTTTCGCAGCAAGATCGGACAAATTCACGCGCAGTGCTTTGCGGGCAATCGAGCGCGGCGGGTCGTCGGCAAAGAAATGCACACCGGCGGCAAGCGCGTCACTCGTGACGACAAGTTCTTCGTCGGCGCCGATCGCAATGAGCGCCGCGTCGTCGCGTAATCCGAGGCCACCCTCCCCCGCGATCGGCGCGAAGAAGCGCGCGATGAGATCGTCTTCGGAGATCATCGCTGTGTGTTATACGGTAATTTACGCGCTGAAGCGCGGCGCCTTCTCATCGAGCTCTCCTGGCCGCAGCTGACGCGCCAGCCGGTCGAGCACAGCATTGGTCATGCCGGCCTCGTCGCGCTCGAAGAAGGCGCTCGCGACCGCGACATATTCGGTGATGACGACGCGCGCCGGCACGTCGGAACGCACTTTCAGCTCATAGGCGCCGGCGCGGAGCACCGCGCGCATGACGGCCTCCACGCGCTTTAGCGGCCAGCCTTCCGCGAGCGTGCGGTCGATCAACGGATCGATTGCGCGCTGCTCCTTCAACACGCCGGCGAGGACATCGCGGAAGAAAGCGACTTCGGCGGGCTTGTACTCGTCCCCTTCGACCTCTCGGCCGATCCAAAAGCTCTCGAATTCGGCGAGGATTTCGTTCAAACCCTTGCCCGTCACATCCATCTGATAGAGCGCCTGCACGATGGCGAGACGCGCGGCAGAGCGCTGGTCGGCACGGCTCATTGCGCGGCACCGCTCTTGCGTTTCAGCCGGACCAACGCGAGCGCTGCGCGCGCCGCATCGCCGCCTTTGTCGAGCTGCTTCGGATCGGCGCGCACCAGCGCCTGCGCTTCATTCTCCACGGTCAGGACGCCGTTGCCGATCGGGAATTTGCGCTGAACGGACATGTCCATCAAAGCGCGCGCGCTCTCATTCGCGACGATCTCGAAATGATAGGTCTCCCCACGAATGATGCAGCCGAGCGCAACGGCGCCATCGAAACGCCGCGCGCCCTCGCCCGCAGCATCAAACGACATCGCCATCGCGGCGGGAATCTCGAGCGCGCCCGGAACGGTGACGATATGCGCGCTCGCGCCTGCCGCTTCGATCGCCGCAGTCGCACCTGCGAGCAGCATTGCGCCGATCGCATCGTAGAAACGCGCTTCGACGACCAGGATGCGTGCTCCCGGCAAAGGATCATCATTGTGCGCGATGCGGCGCGGCTCCGCCATTGCTCAAGTCCCGCAGGAGAGGCCGGCCGTCTTAGCGGGGCGGCTCCTGCGCGGCAAGCGCGACGCGTCCGCGCATCGCGCTCAGACCGCTCCTACCAGATGCAACAGCACGCCAAGAAGCGCGCAGCCGGCGAGAACGGGGATCATCCCAATCTTGAGGCGGAAGACAGCGATGATCGCGGCGATCGTCAAGAGCAGCGCCGAGACGTTGACGCTCGCGAGGACGGGCCACTCGAAATGAACCGGTCCCAATGTCAACGGCCGAAGCTCGGCAAAGATGACGTGAAGTGCGAACCAGACGGCGAGATTGAGGATGACGCCGACGACCGCGGCGGTGACGGCCGCGAGCGCACCGCTGAGCGGCTTGTTATCGCGCAGGCGCTCTATGAAAGGCGCGCCAAGACCGATCCACAAGAAGCACGGCAAGAATGTGCACCATGTCGCAAGCAAACCGCCGAGCGTGGCGGCTAACATCGGCGGCAGCGTGCCGGGATGCCGATATGCCGCCATGAAGCCCACGAATTGCACAACCATGATGAGTGGTCCCGGCGTCGTCTCGGCCATGCCCAATCCGTCGAGCATCTCGCCGGGCTTCAGCCACCCATAGGTCTCGACCACCTGCTGCGCCATGTAGGCGAGCACGGCATAAGCGCCGCCGAACGTGACGACCGCCATCTTCGAGAAGAAAAGCCCGATCGCGCCGAACACATTTTCGGCCCCGAGCAGCGCGGTGACGGCAATCACCGGCGCAAGCCATAGAAAAAGCCAGACTGCAGACACACGCGTAGCACGCGCGATCGTCGGTTGCGCGTGGTCCGGCAGATTTTCGCCGAGCAAACTCTCGCTTTCGGCAAGCGCTTTCTTCGCCGCCGCGTGCCCACTGCCAATCTGGAAGGCACGCGAACCGGCATGCGCAGCCGCAAAACCGACGAGTCCGGCGAAGAGCACGATCAACGGAAATGGAACGCCAAAAAAGAAAATGCCGGTGAAAGCGAGCGCCCCGATTGAAAACATCGGCCAGCCTTTGACGGCGCGGCTCGCGATGCGATGCAATGCGTGCAGCACGACCGCCAGAACCGCCGCTTTCAGTCCAAAAAAGAATGCCGCGACCGCGGGCAGATTCCCGAAAGCGGCGTAAATGTAGCTCAAGCCCATGATCGAGATGATCCCGGGCAGAACGAAGAGACCGCCGGCAAGGATTGCACCCGGCCAGCGGTGCATCAGCCAGCCGATATAGATCGCAAGCTGATGTGCCTCGGGACCGGGCAGCAACATGCAGTAACTCAGCGCATGCAGGAAGCGCTGCTCGCCGATCCATTTCTTCTCGTCGACGATGATGCGGTGCATGACCGCGATCTGTCCGGCCGGTCCGCCGAAAGAGAGCGCCGCAACGCGCAGCCAGACGCGGAACGCCCCGCCAAGAGACACGCCGTGGCGATATTGGGCGCGCTCCGCTACGGGCAGGTTGGCCAAGGCTTCGGTCACAAATTCCCTTTCGTCGGTGCTCAAGGATGCAGCGACCTACCCTGCTTCAAATCCGACATTCCCGGCGTCGGCCGGAATACCAGATCGCGGCGGGCTCCGTCCAAGTCGCCCGCACCGCAAGAAACAGCCGGTCGAGTTCCGGCACAAAGAGCGAGGTGCGTGCGCCGGCAGCGGTCGCTATATGCTCGGTGCGCAGGTACTTGCCGCCATACCACTCGAATACGTCGATGAACCCCTCGCCGCAGCTGACGTAGATGCGCTGCCGCGTTGCGTCCACGAACAGGTCATCGGCGTCACTGCAAGCGTCGGTTTTTGCTAAGAGCGATCCGTCACTCATGGCAAACGCCGCGAGCCGCGCCGGATTCCGAAACATGACGAGCACACGCTGCCTGTTCTCATCGAGCGCCATCGGGAAATTGTCCTGGGCGTCGTTCATCGCCCAAGCGACTCTTACTTTACCTTCGTGCATATCGACCGCGGCGATCTGCCGGACCTCCG
>JAFAVH010000263.1 GCA_019242655.1 Methylobacteriaceae bacterium | reverse complement strand
CAGGCGCAGCGGCTCTTCGCCACCCGTCAGCTGTCGCTTGACCTCGCCGCGCCGCTATCGCCGGAGGATCAGGTTGTCCAGGCGATGGAGGACGCCAGCCCGACAAAATGGCACCTTGCGCACGTCACCTGGTTCTTTGAGACGTTCATCCTGCAGCCGCATCTGCTGGGCTACCGGATTTTCGACGAAAAATTCAATTTCTGCTTCAATTCCTACTACGAGAGCCAAGGCGAACGGCATCCACGGCCGAAGCGTGGGCTCCTGACACGGCCGTCGAGTGCCGAGGTTCTCGCCTATCGCGCGCACATTGATGACGCGCTGCAGGCGCTGTTCGCGCGTGGCGTCGATCCTGCCGGCGAGGTGGCGCGGCTTATCGAGGTCGGCATCAATCACGAGCAGCAGCACCAGGAGCTCCTGCTCACCGACATCCTGGCGCTGTTTGCACAAAACCCGCTCCGGCCCGCTTATCGCGACGCGACGCGCCAACCCGGCGGCGGCAGCAAGGGCCCGGGCCTTTCCTACGTCGCCTACGAGGGCGGCATTCGCGAAGCCGGCCATTCCGGCGGCGGCTTCCATTGGGATAATGAAGCGCCCCGCCACAAGGTTCTGATCCACCCCTTCCGCCTCGCCGACCGTCTTGTCACCAATCGCGAGTGGCTCGAATTCATCGAGGCGGACGGCTATTCCAACGCCGCCCTCTGGCTTGCCGATGGCTGGACCGTGGTCAACCGCGAAGGCTGGCAAGCACCGAACTACTGGGAGCGGCGCGACGGCGAATGGCGCCAGATGGGCCTTCGCGGTCTGCTACCCATCGATCCCGCCGCGCCGGTGTGCCACCTCAGCTATTACGAGGCGGACGCCTTTGCGCGCTTTGCCGGCAAGCGCCTCCCAACCGAATTCGAGTGGGAGATCGCCGCGGAAGGCCTGCCCCTCGCCGGCAACATGCTCGGCTCCGGCGCGTTAAGTCCGCAGACCGCCCCGCAGCATTCCTCAGGCAGGTGCGATCGCCCACTCCAGATGTTCGGCGATGTGTGGGAGTGGACGCAGAGCGGCTACCTCCCATATCCGGGGTACCGCCCTCCCGTGGGCGCGCTCGGCGAATACAATGGCAAGTTCATGGTCAGCCAACAGGTCCTCCGGGGCGCGTCCTGCGTCACGCCCGACGGACACGCGCGCGCGACCTATCGAAACTTCTTCTACCCGCAGCAGCGCTGGCAGTTTATGGGCCTCCGGCTCGCCGAGGATGTTTAGGATGGGGGTCGAACGCGCGCTGGCGCTGAAAACCGACGAGGCGTTGGATTGGGTCCCCGCGGCAAACGAATTCGCCGAGGCCGTCATTGAAGGGCTGTCGTCCTCCCCAAAGACGCTGCCCTGCCGCTATTTCTATGACGCGCGCGGGAGCGAGCTCTTCGAAGCGATCACCGATCTTCCCGAATATTATCCGACACGCACGGAGACGGCGATTCTCGCCGCCCATGCTTCCGATATCTCCGATCGCGTGCCGGACGGCGCGATCCTCGTCGAATTCGGTTCCGGCTCGAGCCGCAAGACCGAGCTGCTTTTGGCGGAAATGCTGGACATTGCCGCCTACGTGCCGGTCGATGTTTCCGATACGGCGCTCGCCGGCGCAAAACAGCGTCTCGATGCTCGGTTTCCGGCGCTGCACGTCCATCCGATTCTGGGCAGTTTCAACGAGGAGGTGATCTACCCCTCCGATCTTCAAGCGCGTCCGAAGGTGGGTTTCTTTCCCGGCTCGACGATAGGCAATTTGACGCGGCCGGAGGCGACGGAACTCCTCGCCGGCATGGCACGCACGCTTGGGCCGAACGGCCGGCTGATCATCGGCGTCGATCTGAAGAAGGACGCACATACGCTTGTCGCCGCCTATAACGATGCGGCCGGCGTCACGGCGGCGTTCAACCTCAATCTTCTGACGCGCATCAATCGTGAATTGCGCGCGACCTTTGACCTGACGCAATTTCGGCACGAGGCGGTCTACAATCCCCGCGAGGGACGCATCGAGATGTATCTTGTTAGCGAGCGTGCCCAGCAGGTCGCGATCGTCGGGCACACGTTTTCACTGGCTAAAGGCGAGCGCATCCACACCGAGAATTCCCACAAATATACGATCGAGGAGTTCCGGACGCTGGCGCGTGAGGCTGGATGGCAGCCTGAAACAGTGTGGACGGATGAGAAATCTCTCTTCAGCGTGCACGAGCTCGTGCAGCGCGAACCGGACCTTAGTTTCCGCAGCAAGCCGTCCTATTGAGCGCACGCAGCCGGGCACTGCCCGCGCGCCGACACTAAACAGTCTCATTTTCCGTCCACGTAGGCCTCGCAATTCGGCCGGCGCGACAACAGGCAATCGTCGATTTTTTGCTGGCGCTGCAGCGCGGAGATAACGAACCAGCCGAACAGGACGAAGGCCACCACGGCCCCGAGAACCAAAAATTTTCTACGCTCATCCACCGCTTTGTCCTACGCTTAAGAGATGCGACGTACACTAGATCGTCCTGACATAGTGCCGAAACGGAACAAACTCACGTCCTCCATGGCCCGCAAGATCACAGCATTCTTCGGATTGGCGCTATGCGCGCTCATGCTTGCCGGTTGCGATCGCTGTGGCGACCCGGTGCAATTCAACGTTCCGGGCGCGCCGAAATCCTGCTACGAGCAGACACCGCAAAAGTAGCGTTTCGCTTCAGGTTGCCGCAAGCCGGCACTTGCTGTATGCAAGCGGCCTCGATCTCTTCGGTAGTGCAAGTGGCCGGTGCGTCTTTCAAGGCGCGGTCGACGACTCCTTCCAGAAATTTCGACGCCGCAGCCGGTCATCCCGACTGGTTGCTATTCACATGAGGAGCCGACATGGCGACTGGCACGGTAAAGTGGTTCAATCCCGAGAAGGGCTACGGGTTCATTCAGCCTGATGGCGGCGGCAAGGATGCATTCGTGCATATCAGTGCTGTCGAGCGCGCCGGCATGCGCAGCCTGAACGAAGGCCAGAAGGTCAATTACGAACTCGTCACCGACCGCCGCTCGGGCAAGACCTCGGCAGACAATCTCTCTGCCGCTCAGTAATCGTTTGGCGCGGTCCGGCCGGATACATCGGCCGGACCGTCCATATCTGGCATTCCCGCTGGGGCGCACCAAAAACAGACAGCGCCCGGTTTGCACGCCTAGGCTCGGTGCGCTGCTCATTGCGGGTTTTGCATGATCGAATTCGAGCGTCTCAAAGAGCTCAATCACGCCTCCGAGACTGACGGCGATTACGTCCTCTACTGGATGCAGCAGTCGCAGCGCGTCTCGTTCAATCCCGCGCTCGAGGCCGCAATCGCTTCGGCGAACCGCCTTAAGCTTCCCACCGTCTGCTGCTTCGGATTGACCGATGGTTACCCCGAAGCAAATGCCCGGCACTATTCCTTCATGCTGGAAGGCCTGCGCGATGCCGAGGCGGCGCTCACGAAGCGCGGCATTCCGTTTGTGGTTCGGCGCGGATCTCCCGACGAGGTCCCTGTCGACTTCGCCAAGCGCGCAGCGATGGTGGTCTGCGACCGCGGCTATCTGCGCATTCAGAAGCAATGGCGCGTGAACGTCGCCAAGTCCGTGAAATGCCGTGTTCTGCAGGTCGAGGGCGATGTTGTCGTGCCGGTCGGGCACGCCTCGCAGAAGCACGAGATTGCGGCGCGCACCTTGCGGCCGAAGATCCTGCGCGTTCGCGACGAATTTTTGCGGCCATTGCGGCAAACAGCCGTCAAGCACAAAGCATCGGGAGAAAAGCTGCGCCTGCCGAAGCCGCTCGATCTCTCCGACGTGGGAGCGCTTGTCGCAAAGCTCGACATCGACCACTCCGTCAGACCAGTCGCGCGGTTTCGCGGCGGATATTCCGAGGCGAAGCGGCACCTCGCGGCCTTTGTGCGCGGACCGTTGCAGCACTACACCTCGACTCGCAACGAGCCGGCCGCAATGCAGGTCTCGTTTCTCTCCGCCTACCTGCATTTCGGCCAGATATCGCCGGTCGAAATTGCGCTTGCCGCGCGCGATGCAAAAGCGGCGCACGCCGATCGCGCCGCATACCTCGAAGAGCTGATCGTGCGCCGCGAGCTGTCCATGAATTTCGTCGAATATACGCCAGACTACGATAGCTATTCCTGTCTGCCGGAATGGGCGCGCGCGACGCTTGCGCATCATAGCAAAGACAAGCGGCCGCATCGCTACACCGAACGCGAACTCGCCGAGGCAAACACGCACGATCCTTACTGGAACGCCGCAATGCTCGAGATGCGCGACACAGGTTTCATGCACAATTACATGCGCATGTATTGGGGCAAGAAAATCTTGGAATGGTCGGCGAGCCCGGAAAAAGGATTTAAGACCGCGCTTGATCTTAATAATCGCTATTTCCTCTGCGGACGCGACGCCAACTCGTTCGCCAATGTCGCCTGGTGCTTCGGCCTGCACGACCGCCCTTGGCCCGAGCGTCCGGTTTTCGGCAAGGTTCGCTCGATGACCGCGGCAGGCTTGGAGCGCAAGCTCGATACCGAAGCCTATATTCGGCGCGTTGACGAGCTTGTCGCCGAAGAACGCTGAGACGAGACGGCGCGCCGGCCAACGCGGCCTTGCCGAACCGATCCATCCCGCTAAGACCCTGCGTGTCCCAGGAATGGATGATGAATAGCGGTTCCAGCGAGGCGGCATCTCTCGACCACCGAGAGATTCTCTCGATCATACTTGGCCTTCTCTTGGCGATGCTGCTTGCAGCGCTCGACCAGACGATCGTTGCGACGGCGATGCCGACGATCGGGCAAGACCTGCGTGACATCGAGCACCTTCCCTGGATCGTGACGGCATATTTGCTTGCTTCTACAGCGGTCACGCCGCTTTATGGCAAACTCAGCGATATTCACGGCCGGCGCTCCATCCTTCTCGTCGCGATCTCTACGTTCATTGCCGGATCGGTTGCCTGCGCTCTCGCGCCCTCAATGTTCTTCCTCATTTGTGCGCGCGGCCTTCAGGGCATCGGCGGCGGCGGACTCATCTCGCTCGCACAAACGATCATTGCCGACATCGTGTCTCCGCGCGAACGCGCGCGCTACCAAGTCTACATCGCGAGCGTATTCGTTACATCGAGTTTGGCTGGGCCCGTTCTAGGCGGGTTCTTGGCCGAGCATGTGCACTGGTCGGCGATTTTCTGGATCAACGTGCCGCTCGGTCTCGGCGCATTCGCGATGACTTATTCAAAACTGAAGCGGTTGCCGCGTCACGAGCGGCGGCACCGCCTCGACTTGATCGGCGCCGCCTGCCTTGTGCTTGCTTCGACAAGTCTGCTCCTCGCGTTGAGTTGGGCGGGGCTGCGTTATCCGTGGCTCTCTTTCGAGATCATCGGTCTGATCGCACTGTCCGTCGTATTCTGGACAGCATTCTTCGTTCGTACGCACGCGATCAGCGAGCCACTGATCCCCATCACAGTGCTGCGCAACCAAGTCGTTCGCACCGGCACGCTTTCGGCGAGTCTCGCCATGGGCATATTCATCGGCCTCTCCATCTTCATGCCGATTTTTTTCCAGGGAATCTCGCGATTATCCGTCAGCGCCACCGGATTGGCGCTTATCCCTTTGATGCTCGGGACCGTCGCCGGCGCGACGATATCCGGCCGCTCCATGGCGCGTTTCTCACATTACAAGCGTCTGCCGCTTATCGGCCTCGTTCTTTCTCTGATCGCCACCGCGGCGATGGCTTTCGCAGAACGATACCCGCTCTCGCTGATCGAAACATTGCTCGCAACGATCAGCGTCGGGCTCGGCACTGTGCTGCCGGTGACCACAGTTGCAATCCAGAATGCAGTGGACCTGCATGAGCTTGGCACGGCGACTGCCAGCATGAACTTCTTCCGGCAATTAGGGAGCGCATTCGTCGTCGCGGTCTTCGGTACGATCGTGCTCAATGGAGCGGGCATTTCGGGAGCCGATCCCGCTCATGGCATTGCCGAGACGCCGGAACTCATAAGCGCTTTCCGCACCGTGTTTCTGACCGCAGCCGGCGGGGTTCTCATGTGCATGCTTTTCCTGCTGCGGATGGAGGAAAGGCCATTGCTTGCGCGTCGGCCGGACGTCTTGGCCGAGACGGGCGTGGAGCTGACGCCTCAGGAAGACTAAAGCGCTCCAGTCAGGCCGCCTCGCTGTCCGGCGCAGGGCCATCGCCCTGCTGCAGCATTGGCAGAAGTGCGCCACGAACGCGCTCGAATTCGGCTTCGAGCATCTGCATATATTGCGCTCCGGACGCGGCGATTTCCTGTGCGTCTAGATCGCGCCAAGCAAGACACATTCGGTAGACGTTTTGCGCGCCGACGTTTGCAGCGCAGCTGCGCAAAGCATGCGCCTGCTCACGGAACGCCTGCTGATCACGCTTGGTTATCGCAACCGTCAGACTTGCCAGCACAGCGGCCGCATCAGCGACGAATTGGGCGACAATGTCTCGCACAAAATCGCGGCCGCCGAGTTTTTCCAAATCTCCAAGCGCACGCGCATCGAGCGGCTCGGGTTCAAGCTTCGGCATCTCCCGCCGAGGCGCCGTACCAGCTTCGGAGTGTAATCCATCAGTCCGCCGCGCGGGCCGGCCGATCAGTTCGAATGCCGCGCGGGCGAGGTCGTCGGGAACGATCGGCATCGAGACGCTTGTGTTCGGATGAGCTTGTTGCGGGCGGACTGGCTGCTTACTCGTCAGCGTCAGGACCGGTATTTCTTTGTTGTGGCACATTTCGCGCAAGAGCTTGCATCGATCGCTCTCGTATAGCGCGGCGTCCGCGATGAACAGATCGATCGTGTTTGCCTCCAGTGAGCGCCACGCTGCCGCTTCGTCGAGAGCGCAAACCGAGCGGATGGCTGTCCTGGCGAGGCTCTTTTCGATGATGGCTTGAACCGTGCGGCTGGACTGAAGAACGAGTGCCACCGGCGAATCCGGCTGGGTTACACTCGTCGTCTGCCCCACTTCGGATGGCGCGGCGGAAGGGGCGTCCGTCTGCACGGGACGCGCGGCACGCCTCTGCACTTGCGACGGTTGGGTTAGCAAGCTCTTCAGTGAAAACAGAATGCAGGCCGAAAGAATCAGAAGTCCCATACAAACAGTCAGGGCGTAGCCAAGCTGCGCATTCCAGACTTGCGCCGGCATGATCCCGGCAATCGATAGGGTTTGGATTACGAGGGCGCTGACGATAAACCCATCAACGCCCATATGGAGGTCAAGCCGAAGGAAGCGGCGTGCGCGTGGGATCATACCCGCGGTATGATCTTCCTCTCCATGTTCCCCAGGCGATGGCGTAATGGGCAGAATGAACATGGCGCACTCACGCGCTGCGTGCGAGGGGAGCATCCCCCGCAAGCACCTGCTGGAATTGGGCTGCCGGCATCGGCCTGCCGAAATAAAATCCTTGGACCTCGTCGCAGCCTTCTTCGCGTAGCTTGGCGAGCTGGTCCGCGGTTTCGACACCCTCAGCAACGACGACAAGCTCGAGACTGTGGCCGAGCTGCACGATGGCGCGCACGATCGCGGCGTCGTTCGCGTCCTGCGCCATGTTGCGTACGAAGCTTTGGTCGATCTTGATCCGCGTTACCGGCAAACGCTTCACGTAGCTTAGCGACGAATAACCCGTCCCGAAATCGTCGATCGAAATGCTTACACCGAGGTCGAGCAGTTGCCGCAAGTCGTGGGCGACCGATTCCAAATCCTCCATCAGGATGCTTTCGGTCAGCTCGAGATCGAGGCGATGCGGATCGAGTCCCGTCTCGCCAAGCACCTGCGCGACGAGAAGCGGCACGGAGCGGCGGCGGAACTGGATTGACGACAAGTTGACACTGACGCGCGGCCGGCCGAGGCCGCTGCGCTGCCATTTCTGTGCTTCGCGGCAGGCTTCGCGCAATACCCATTCGTTGATCTGCAGGATGAGACCGTTCTCTTCCGCCCGCGACAGAAAAACGCCAGGGCCGACAATCCCAAGGCCCGGCCGGTCCCAGCGCAAGAGCGCCTCGGCGCCGACGACGCGGCCACTCACAAGGTCGATCTGCGGCTGATAGAACAGCACGAACTGATCTTCGGCGACCGCGGTCCTCAGTTCCGCATCGAGATTTGCGGCATGCCGCGCCCGCGCCTGCATGTCGGCAGCGTAGAAGCAGAATGCGTTACCGCCTTCAGCCTTCGCCTTGTACATCGCAAGGTCGGCATTCTTCAGGAGATCCTCGGCGTCGGCACCGTCGGCAGGGTGGACCGCGATGCCGACACTCGCGGTCGTTGTGACACGGCCGCCTTCAAATCCGTTGAAGCCCTGAACGACCTCGGTAATGCGGCGGGCGAAGTCGGCGGCATCGTCGCTGTTTGCAACGTTGGTCTGCAGGACCGCAAATTCATCGCCGCCCAGTCGGGCGAGCACGTCCGCCTCGCGCATGTGCGTTTGCAGCTGCTGGCCGATCAATCGCAGGAACCGATCGCCGGCGGAATGGCCGAAAAGATCATTGACCGCCTTGAACCCGTCGAGATCGAGCAGATGCAGGGCAAACAGCTGGTCGCCACGGCGTGTCCGGGTGATTAGATTGCGCAAACGCTCCTGCAGGAGCGTGCGGTTTGGCAGATCTGTCAGCGCGTCGTGATGCGCGAGATGATGAAGGTGCGCCTCGTTCTCCTTGCGCGCCGTGATGTCGAGCGAGCTCGTAAGAACACCCGTTATGTTGTTTGCATTGTCTTTAAGCGGCGATTTCGTCGTGACGAAGAAGCGCTTGCGTCCAGCCGCGTCAACCAGCTCTTCCTCAAAGCTCGGGAGCGCCGTCGCTGTCTGGAAGACCATGCGATCGAGGGCGATGCTGCGCGCCCCGCTTTCCTCGCCGAGCATGAGGGATGCCGGTTTTCCAACGCAATCGGCATGGTCCAGACCAAAGAACTTGGTCTCATATGCGTTGACGAAGAGAACCTTTCCGTCACGGGCGCTGGCGCTGATCATCACCGGCAGCGTGTCGATGACTTGCGCCAGACGCTCGGATGAGTCTCGCAAGGCGAGCTCACGCGAACGTTCGCTGTGCTCGAGTTCGCGCTCGAGGTTGTCGGCGCGCTGCGCGAGCAGCAGCTGATGCTTGCGTAGCGTCAGTAGATTGCGCGCGCGGGTGACGAATTCGTAGTGGTCGACCGGCGAGTTTAAAAAGTCCGTCGCGCCAGCCTCGAGAGCCTTCAGACGGAAGCTTCGCTCTTCGTAGACGGTGATGACGACGACCGGGATTTCCGAGCCATGGCTCATGGCGCGGAAGCGGCGGATGAATTCGGCGCCGTCGAAATGCGGCATCTTATAGTCGGTGACGATGAGGTCGGGCGTGTTGTTTTGCAGCCAGTCCAGCGCCTCGGTCGGATCGCCGAACGACTGAACCTGGACGTCCGGTTCGATCGACGCCGCGAGCTTTGCAAAAATATTCCGGTTCGTGACCCGGTCGTCGACGATTACGATGATCGACATCAGCCCCAACTCGTCGCGGATGTCCGCGTCTCTCCCTGACGGCCCAATCGACATAATGGCCGGATATCATTAAGGGAATCCGAATTGAGCCGAGCTTTTGCGCACCCAGTCGGCGCGCTCGCGCACGAAGCCGGCCGGAATTCGCGAGGGTTGCCGTGGATATCGCCGATCTCGCCGCAACCGCGCTCGCCGGCGAATTCGCCAAACGCACGTTCTCTCCCGTCGACGCGCTCGGCGCCGTATTGGCGCGGGTCGAGCGCTGGGAGCCGCATCTGCGCGCGACCTACGCCCTTGATCCTGAAGGAGCTTATGCCGCAGCCCGCGCCTCGGAGAAGCGCTGGCGCGAGGGCCGGCCGGCAAGCGCGCTTGATGGCGTGCCGGTCACCGTTAAGGAGAACATCGCGTCGAAAGGCGTTCCGGTGCCGCTCGGGACGCTTGGTACAATCCATGCGCCCGCGCCCGAAGATGCGCCGCCGGCGGCGCGCCTGCGGGAAGCAGGTGCGGTTATTTTTTCGAAAACAACAATGCCCGATTACGGCATGTTGTCCTCGAGCCTGTCGAGCTTTCACCCGCTCACCCGCAATCCCTGGGATTTGACGAAGACGCCAGGCGGCTCGTCGAGCGGGGCGGGCGCCGCCGCGGCGGCCGGATACGGGCCCCTTCACCTCGGCACCGATATCGGCGGCTCGGTGCGGCTGCCGGCGTCCTGGTGCGGGATTTTCGCGCTTAAGCCGAGCCTCGGACGAATCCCGATCGACCCGCCCTACATGGGCCGCGTCGCCGGGCCCATGACCCGGACGGTCGCCGACGCCGCATTGCTCATGGCGGTGCTCGCACGTCCCGATCGCCGCGACCACATGAGCCTGCCCGCGAGCGAGACGAGCTGGGATGGCCTCGATCGCGACGTGAAGGGCCTGCAAATCGGCTATTGCCCCGATATCGGTTGCGGACTTCCGGTCGATGCGGACGTCGCTGCCGCCGTCGAGGCGGCGGCGCGTATGTTCGAGCGTGCCGGCGCGGCCGTCGAACTGCTGCCGCCGTTCGTGACGCACGAGATGATCGAGGGCCTCGATCGCTTCTGGCGCGCGCGCGCGTATTCGGACCTGAAGAAGCTGCCGCCGAGCACCGCGGAAAAAGTGCTGCCGTTCATCCGCGCCTGGGTGGAAAAGGCAGCCGCTTATTCCGGCGAGGATGTATTTTCCGGTTACGAGCAGACGATGGTTCTGCGCAAAGCCACGAATGACGCCACTCGTCGTTTTGACTTCGTGCTGACGCCGACGGCGCCGGTCGCGGCGTTCGATGCGGAATTGCCGTGTCCCACAAACGATTCCGAGCGGCCGTTCGAGCACATCGCCTTCACTGCGCCGTTCAACATGTCGGAGCAGCCGGTAGCCTCGATCAATTGCGGCTACACGAAAGCGGGGTTGCCGATCGGGCTGCAGATCGTC
>JAFAVH010000122.1 GCA_019242655.1 Methylobacteriaceae bacterium | reverse complement strand
GGAGCGCGCCCAGCGGCGGCTGCTGATCACCTACCCGAAGCGCCAGCAGGGCAACCGGATGTATGAGGGTCAGACCTCGTTCCTGCCGCTGAAGCTCAATACGTCGGGCGTCATTCCGCCGATCTTCGCCTCGTCGCTGCTCCTGCTGCCGACGACGGTCGCCAACTTCTCGCAGGCCTCCGGCGGCACCGGGTTCCTCGCGACGATCTCGCTCTATCTCGGCCACGGCCGGCCACTCTACATGATCGCCTATGTCGCGCTGATCGTGTTCTTCGCGTTCTTCTACACCGCGATCGTCTTCAACCCGACCGATACCGCCGACAACTTGAAGAAGCATGGCGGCTTCATCCCGGGCATCCGGCCGGGCGAGCGCACGTCGCAATTCATCGACCAGGTGCTGATGCGCATTACGGTGCTCGGCGCTGCCTATCTCGCCCTGATCTGTCTGATCCCCGAAATGTTGATCTCCTACGCGAATATGCCCTTTTATTTCGGCGGCACTTCGCTTTTGATCGTCGTAAGCGTGACCATGGATACGGTCGCGCAAATCCACGGGCACCTTCAGGCGCACCAATATGAAGGGCTTGTTCGCAAGGCGAAGCTTAGGGGGCGAAGACGATGAGGCTTATTCTGCTCGGGCCGCCCGGCGCCGGAAAAGGTACCCAGGCGACGCGGCTCATGCAGAAGTACAATATCCCTCAGCTCTCCACCGGTGACATGCTTCGCGCCGCCGTCGCCGCGGCTTCCGAAATCGGACTTAAGGCCAAGGCCGTCATGGAAGCCGGCCAGCTTGTTTCTGACGAGGTGGTCGTCGGTATCATCGATTCCCGCATCCACGAGCCCGATGCCAAGAACGGCTTCATCCTCGACGGCTTTCCCCGTACCGTCGCTCAGGCCGCGGCGCTCGATAACATGCTCGCGCGCTACGGCTTGCCGCTCGATGCGGTGATCGAGCTCGGCGTCGACGAGAAAGCGCTGATCAGGCGGATGGCCAAACGGGTCGCCGACACGCTCGCCGCCGGAGGGACGGTGCGCGCCGACGACAATCCCGATGCGTTCAAGACCAGGCTCGACGCCTACCGGGCGCAGACGGCGCCCGTCTCGGACTATTACCGCAAGAAGGGGCAGCTGAAGACCGTCGACGGCATGGCGCCCATCGACGAGGTCGCAGGCGAAATCGAGCGGGTTTTGGCGCCCGCCTGAGATCGGTTGCGGGTGCGACGACTTCGCCGCAAGTCACGGGTTGACTTAAGGAAAAAGCGCCCTTACATCGACGCCTTCAGCCGACATTGTGCCCCGACTCCCGGGTTTCCCGAGGGCCGGGCATCGTCGTTTTTGAAACCCGCAAGGGCCGGGCTCCACCGGACGCGGGATCAATAAACCGCGAAGCTTGAAGCTTCGCCGATATGGAGAGATCAGTGGCCCGTATTGCCGGCGTCAACATTCCGACCAACAAACGCGTGCTCGTTGCGCTTCAGTACATCCACGGCATCGGTGCCGCAAAGGCCAGGGAAATCTGCGACAAGGTGCACATCCCCGACGACCGCCGGGTTGCGCAGCTTTCGGACGCGGAAGTCCTGCAAATCCGCGAGACGATCGACCGCGATTACATGGTCGAAGGCGATCTTCGCCGTGAAGTCGCGATGAACATCAAGCGGTTAATGGATCTTGGCTGCTATCGCGGCCTGCGCCATCGCCGTCAGCTGCCGGTTCGCGGCCAGCGCACGCATACCAACGCCCGCACCCGCAAGGGCAAGGCAAAGCCGATCGCCGGCAAGAAGAAGTGACCGGCTTTTAAGCCGGTCATCCCCGGACTTGATCCGGGGATCCAGTCGCCGCGTGGATGGCCGGGCCAAGCCCAGCCATGCCGTGAACCGAAGCAACTCCCGAGCGCCTGGAATGACGGGCGCGCCTGAAGGATCAGAGTCTATATGGCCAAAGAAGCAACCCGCGTCCGCCGTCGCGAACGCAAGAACATCGTCTCAGGTGTCGCGCACGTCAATTCGACGTTCAACAACACGATGATCACCATCACCGACGCGCAGGGTAATACGATCTCATGGTCGTCTGCGGGCACGATGGGATTTAAAGGCTCGCGCAAATCGACGCCGTATGCCGCGCAGATGGCCGCCGAAGATGCGGCGCGCAAGGCCTCGGAACATGGGATGAGGACGCTCGAAGTCGAGGTGTCGGGCCCGGGCTCGGGCCGCGAATCAGCGTTGCGGGCGCTGCAGGCCGCAGGTTTCACGGTGACGTCGATCCGCGACGTGACGCCGATCCCGCACAACGGCTGCCGGCCGCGTAAGCGCCGCCGCGTCTAAAGGTTTTGGGAATTTGTGACGGCCGTCGCGTGCGAACGCGGACGAGCCGGGCTTTTCGAAAGGTGCGAACGTGATTCAGAAGAACTGGCAGGAACTGATAAAGCCCGAAAAACTTGCAATCAGCCCCGGCGATGACTCGCGTCGCATGGCGACGGTCGTTGCCGAACCGCTCGAGCGCGGCTTCGGATTGACGCTCGGCAATGCGCTTCGCCGCATCCTCTTGTCGTCGCTGCAAGGCGCCGCGATCACCTCGGTGCATATCGACGGCGTGCTGCATGAATTCTCGTCGATCCCCGGCGTGCGCGAGGACGTGACCGACATCGTCCTCAACATCAAGGACATCGCCATCAAGATGCAAGGCGACGGTCCGAAACGCATGACCTTGAAGAAGCAGGGACCGGGGCAGGTGACCGCCGGCGACATCGGCGTCACCGGCGACGTCCAGGTGCTCAATCCCTCGCTGGTCATCTGCACGCTCGACGAGGGTGCGGAAATCCGCATGGAATTCACCGTCGATACCGGCAAGGGCTACGTGCCGGGCGAGCGCAATCGCGCCGAAGACGCGCCGATCGGCCTGATCCCGATCGACAGCCTCTACTCGCCTGTGAGAAAGGTCAGCTACCGCGTTGAGAACACGCGCGAAGGTCAGGTTCTCGACTACGACAAGCTGACCATGAGCGTCGAGACCAACGGCGCCATCGGTCCGGAAGATGCGGTCGCTTATGCCGCGCGCATCCTGCAGGATCAGCTCAACGTGTTCGTCAATTTCGAGGAGCCGCGCCGCGAAGAGGCGACGCCGTCGATCCCCGAACTCGCGTTCAATCCCGCGCTGCTCAAGAAGGTCGACGAGCTCGAACTTTCAGTGCGCTCGGCGAACTGCCTGAAGAACGACAACATCGTCTA
>JAFAVH010000222.1 GCA_019242655.1 Methylobacteriaceae bacterium | reverse complement strand
CTCTGCGAGGCTATTGGTATTGTCGTGAACCATCTGGGCGAGATGCCAGGCTGCGTCGGCTGCACGCTCAATTTCAATTCGACGAACGCCCGGATAAGTTGGACGAAGCGCATCGAGGAGAATCCTTTCGATTTCTCGCTTCGTTTTCATCGGACCCGCAAGCTTCGCTGAAGGCGGCGTCACATCTTTCGGCGAAAACTTCTCTTCACCAAGGCATGCGGCAACAGTGCCGAGAAGCGTCTCGGACGCCCATGGCTTCTTCAAAAAAATTGTCCCCGGCGGCAAGCTTGCCTCAGGGATATCGAAGACACCTGACGTCATCACGAGCTTTAGCCAAGGCCACTTACGCCGGGAAAGGCGTGCGAGTTCGAGACCGTTGATGCGCCCGGGCAACCGCGTATCCGTCAACACGAGCCGCAGGTCACCTGCCCTGTCCTCAAGAATGGCGGCGGCCTCCACGCCGTCGCGAGCCTCGTGGACGATCAAGCCGGCGTCGCGCAGACACTCGGCGGTCACTTCACGCAAACTGCATTCGTCTTCGACGATCAGTATCATCACTTCGCCCGCGGGGCGCATAATGATCTGCGATTATTTCCAGAGGGTTACGACATTCTGGGCCGGGCTGGCATTCGGCCGGCGATATCACGCCGACTATTCTGCGCTCCTTGACCTTACGCGCGATCGCGATTGCATGAACGTTCTCATGCCGCGCGGCGATCAAAATACGATTGCCGTCGAATGAGTGAATGCGTTGCCCCAAGGCGATCGCCCAACCAAAACCGTGAGTTGATCAACTGCAGATAAGCTTTCTCCGTACAAATCGGCATTCGAAATGTAAGTTGATTGTCACATTATGAATACACATTCCACAGTTTGACATTGTGAGCTGCGCTAGTAGGTTTGGCGCGATAAACAAATGACATATCGCGGGGGGACAACGTGCGCATGCGCTCTCTTGGCTTGAGTCTTGCCGCCGCGGCCTGCTTTTTTCAGCTTGTTTCCTACTCGGACGCGCAAGCGCCACAACAGGTTCGCGCCGCCTACGTTCCGGCCGTCACATGGCTTCCAGTGCGCGTCGCGAAGGATAAGGGAATTTTTCAAAAGCATGGCCTCGATGTTTCGCTGACGCTCATACAAAATCTTTCGCTGCTTCCGGGAGCGGTCGGAAAGCAGTTCGATTTTGCTGCGAGCACAGGACCGGACCTGCTGAAGGCCGTGGCGAGCGGGCTCGATGTAGCCGCTGTCGCTGGCGAAGTTTTCGAAACCAAGGACAATATGACCACGCAGATCGTTGTACGCGGCGATTCTCCGATCAAGACGCTGGCGGATCTCAAGGGCAAGATCGTCGGAACACCGAGTCTCGGCGCGATCATCCATGTATCGCTTTTGCATTGGCTGAAGAAGGAAGGCATCGATACCTCGACGATCCGCGCTGTCGAGGTGCCCTTTCCCGCGATGGCCGATCAGCTTAAGGCAGGCCGGATCGATGCGGCTGAAATGATCGACCCTTTCAGCCGTCAGATGATTGCAGCGGGAGGGCGTTCGCTCGGCGATCCCGTTCTCTCGGTCGGCGACGACGTATTGTTCCCGTTCTGGATTTCAGAGCGGAGCTGGGCCGAGAAGAATCCTGCGATCCTGAAGGCCTGGATTATGTCTCTCGAAGAGGCCAAAGCATTTATCGACGCCAATCCTGAAGAAGCAAGAGTCGTTCTTTCAGACTACACGAAGCTGCCGCCCGCTGTCGTGAGAGAGATTCCCTTTCCGAATTACCGTTTTCGCATCACCGCAAAGGACCTCGCTGTGTGGGTTGATGTGCTCAAGAGCCTCGGTCAGCTCAGCGCGGATTTGGGCAACAGGAAGCTCGTCGTCGAGGTCGAGTGACGACCCCGATCGCGGCCGTGAATGCTCGCACGTCCGCGCAAGATACGGCCGTATATCGATGTGAAAATGTCACCGTCGAGTTTGCACGGGACGGTGGGACTCGCCGCGTTCTGGAGGATATTTCCTTTGAACTGCGCCGCGGTGAGTGCCTGTCGATCGTTGGGCCCTCCGGAACAGGTAAAACCACGCTCTTGCGCGTGCTCGGCGGCCTCCTGGCGCCGACAGGCGGCAGAGTTTTCGCGAACGATCGCGTCGTGACGGGCGCTCCCGACGACATCGTCATTGTCTTTCAGGATTATTCGAATGCGCTTCTGCCGTGGCGCAATGTTCTCGCCAATGTCGCGCTGGGGATCGAGTCGAAGCTTCCGGCGTCGGTCGTGCGCGAACGTGTTGCAAAGACGCTCGAACTCGTGGGGCTCTCAGGCCACGCGCGGGACTATCCATGGCAATTGTCCGGAGGCATGCAGCAGCGCGTGCAGATCGCGCGCGCGCTCGCCGGCGCGCCTTCGGTGCTTCTGATGGATGAGCCGTTCGCGGCGCTCGACGCGATGACAAAGGAAGCGCTTCAGGACCAGCTTCTGCAAATCCAGGCTGAAACCGGATGTAGCTGCGTGTTCATCACCCACGACATCGACGAGGCGATTTATCTTGGCGATCAGGTCGCGGTGCTGCGGGGAAGTCCAGGCAAGTTCGTCGCCGTTGAAGCTGTGAGGCTTTGCAAGCCGCGTGACCAGATCATCACCCGTCAAGGACCGGAGTTCCTGCATCACAGGGCTTCGTTGCACGCTCTGCTCAGGGGCGCAAATTGATCGCGGCGCTTCAAGCGAGCCGGGTAAACTGGCTCGGCCTCACTACCATTGGCGTCGTTCTGCTCATCTGGCAGGCCGCAGTTCAGAGCGGACTGCTCTCTTTCGAGTTTTTGCCGGCGCCTTCCGCGATCTTCGAGGGGCTCATTGCGCTCATTGCATCTGGCGATCTCGTGCGTGAAATCGCGTCGACGATGACGTCGGTCCTGATCGGCTGGCTCATCGCGCTTGTCATCGGCGTGTCCGCGGGTCTGCTGCTTGGTTCATCCCGCGCGCTGCGCCGCTATTCGATAGCTTCTATCGAGTTCCTGCGGCCCTTGCCCGGGATTGCTTTCCTTCCGGTCGGGCTTCTCCTGTTCGGCTTCTCGACGACGATGGAGCTTTTCGTAATCGTGCTTCCCGTCCTGTGGCCGATCCTGATCGGTACGATGGGAGGCGTGATCGCCGTGCCGGTGCGTCTTTATGAAGTTGCCCGGACACTGCGTCTCACACGCACAGAGGTAATCCGCAAGATTTTCCTGCCCGCCGCGGCGCCGACCATCTTTGTCGGCGCCCGCATAAGCCTGACATTGGCTTTGGTCCTCGCCGTCATCGCGGAGATGATCGGCAATCCGCAGGGATTGGGCTACGCCATCGTCCGCGAGCAGCAGGCAATGCGTCCGGACGTCATGTTTGCCTATGTGTTCGTCGTCGGCCTGCTCGGGATTGCCATCAATGCGGTGGCGACGGCACTTGGCAGCCGGATTCCCATCTTGTCGCCGCAGGGCGTCGCGAAATGACGCCGATATCGCGCTTTCTACGAGCGCTGACGGCAAACCTGCCATCGCCGCGCGGATTCATCCCATTGCTCGCGCTCTTGGGGCTCTGGCAAATCGTTCAGCCCTCGCCGTCCCCCTATTTCCCACCGCCAACAATCTGGATTTCGTCGCTCGCCGCAATCCCAGCGTCCGATTTTCTTTCTGCGATCGGAGAAACGCTCGTCTCATTTATCGCGGGCCTCGCGCTCGCGACAATGTTGGGTTTCTTCCTCGGCGTTCTCATCGGCTATTCGCCGGTGATGCGTAGGGCGCTTGGTCCACTGCTCGAGTTTATGCGTGCCCTTCCACCGCCGACGATCGTGCCGATCGCCGTCTTGCTGATCGGCTATGACGAGCGGATGAAGCTCGCCGTCATCACGCTATCGGCAATCTGGCCCGTGATGATGCACACCGCGGCGTCCGTTGGCGCAATTCCGGCTTTGCTCGACGATGTCGTTGCCACATTCCGGCTCTCGCATCGCGAAGCCATTACGAAGATCGTGATTCCTGCGGCGATACCGGGCCTGCTGCTCGGCGTGCGTATTGCGATGCCACTCGCTCTTATCGTTGCTCTTCTCGTGGAAATACTGACGGCCATTCCAGGTCTTGGCGGCCTCATGATCATGGCGCAACGAAATTTCAACGCCGGGCAGGTCTTCGGACTTCTCCTGGTCATCGGCGTCTGCGGCTTCGTCATCAACGCTCTCTTTCAGGTCGTCGAAACGGCAGTCCTACAAAAATGGCCACCGCGAAATCAGCAACAAACCCGATGATGGGAGCTCAGCATGAAGATCGGTTTTTTCTTCTGGCCGTACACTGTCGAACTCTCCGAGACGATGGCAAAGCACGGCGATACCTACGGCTACGATATGGTCGGCATTGCCGACACGCCCGGCAATGCAATGGACCCCTGGGTCGCGGCTGCCCTTGTCGCGAGAGTCAACAGGAGATCCGAGATTTCGATCTGCGTGAGCAATTTCGTGACGCGTCACCCCTCCGTCAGCGCTGCAGCGATTGCCTCGCTCGAGAAGCTCGCACCTGGTCGCGCGATCCTCGGGATCGGTGCCGGCCATAGCGGCACAAAGAATCTCGGTGCCGGCAAATCGACGGCGAAGGAAATGGCCGAAGGCGTGGAACTGTGCAAAGCGCTTTTGCGAGGCAGAGAAGTCAAGATCGGCGACGGCGCCGCGCAGCTCCCCTGGGTGAAGTCGCCATCGCGGGTCTACATGGCGGCGTCACATCCAAAAGGTCTCGAGGCGGCGGGGCGCGTCGCCGACGGCGTCATCATCAATTACGGCCTGCAGCCCGACAATGTGCGAGAGTCCGAAGCGACCGTCGCAAACGGGATGAGCGCCTCCGGCCGCAACAAGGATGACATCGAGATTTGGCAGATCGCGGCGATGGACTGCACCGACGATGGCGAGCACGCGCGGCAGAAAATCGGCGCGATGATGGCCTTCATCGCCGGCTACATCGTCGCGGGAAAAGACCCGGTCACGCGCGGCGTACCGCCGCAATATCGTGATGCGATGCTTGAGCTGCATCGCCGCTACAGCACCCGGCCGGGCGCGCAGAATGTCGAGCTGGTGAAAGAGCTCGGGCTCTTCGATTATCTGTCGAAGCGCGTGGCCGTCTGCGGGTCGCCCGACGAATGTTTCGAACAGGTCATGGCGGCAAAGGCGGCCGGCGTGAAGCGCCTCTTGTTTTCCGTGAGCGTTGCTGTCGATGCGGCGGAGGCGGTGCGACGTTTCGGCGAAAAGGTTCTTCTGCGCATCAAAGCGGCGGCCTAGGCGGGCCGGTCGCCCCGCCAGGCGTTGGTGACGAGCGCAAGCAGCGCATCGCGCTCCAGCGGGCGCGGATTCCAATAGGGCGCCTCAAGGGTCCGCTCAACGACGGTGACGATGCCGTCTTCAGGCATGCCAAGCTCCCGCAAGGCACGCGGCACGCCATCAATAGCTGCAAGCTCGCGCAGCCGGTCCTGCGGCCGCGCAGCCGCGAAAGCGCGCTGCATGCGCGCGAACGCGGATGGAGCCGCCTCGGCATTGTAGGAGATCGCATGCGGCAGAACGATCGTATGCGTCTCCGCATGCGGCAGATCGAAAGCGCCGCCGATCACGTGACAAAGCTTGTGGTGGAGCGCCATGCCCGCGTTGTTGAGCCCCATTCCGCACAGCCACGCACCGTAAAGCGCGCGGTGCCGCGCCTCGCGGTTGCCAAGGTCCCGAGGAAGGGCCTCGAGCGCGGCCACAAGATCGGCGATCCCCGCTTCGGCAACCATTGAGAGAAAAGGGTTGCCGTTCTCCGCGTACAAAGTCTCGACGCCATGCGCGATGGCGTTCACGGCAGATGTCAACGTAGTGCGAAGGGGTAAATCTGTCGTGTCGTTGACATCGTAGATCACTGTGCGCGGCAGAATGCGATCGTGCCGTGTCGTCCGCTTTCTGCCGCCCTCGGTCTCTCCGACAATCGACGTCATCTCGGAGCCGGAATACGTCGTCGGCATCGCGACATGCGGAAGACCGGTTCGCAGCGCCAACGCTTTTGCAAGCCCGATCGACGATCCTCCGCCGAATGAGATGAGACAGTCCGCGTTCATCTCGGACACGCGAACCATCGCCCGCTCCGTGACCTCGTAGGGAGTATGCATGCGAGCGCCGGTAAAGATGTCCGCAATCGCGCTTGGTGCGCCTACGGCTTTTCTGAGCTGCGCCGCTCCACGGTCGGTCGTGAGGACAAGCGCGCGCCCGGCGCCGAGCCGAGCCAACTCTTCGACGAGACGCTGGTTACTTCCGCTTCCGAATATAACATCAGGCGTGCGCAACCGGGAGACGAAGCTCTGCATCGGACTCTCAAGGCCGCGCGCGTCGTCGATAACAGCGGCTGGCGCGACGCCAAGCGCGTTCGTCAAAGGTTGCCTCCGCGCTCGATCATCTTACGAATCTCCGTCTTGAGGATTTTTCCCACCGGGCTGCGTGGCAAGTCTTCGAACACATGAAGGTGCTTGGGTGTCTGCACGGGTCCGAGCGTCGAGCGGAGCTCTCGCAAAACCTCGTTGCGATCGATTGTAAAGCCGGGACGCAGTTCCACAGCGGCATGTACCGCCTCGCCCCATTTTTCGTCCGGCAAACCCAAGACGGCGCAATATGCGACAGCCGGCTGAAGTGATAGCGCGCTCTCGACGTCGCTCGGGTATACGTTGAAACCGCCGGTGATGATGATCTCCTTCGACCGGTCGCGGATAAACAAATAGCCGCGCTCGTCGAGAAAACCGACGTCGCCAGTGCGAAGCCATCCATCGACGATTGTCTTTGCCGTGAGTTCCGGGAGGTTCCAATATCCGTTCATGACAAGATCGCCCCGCACGAGGATTTCGCCTTGTTCGCCTGGGCGCGCGGGGCTGTGTTCCGCACCTTCGATCATGATCTTCGTCAGAAGACTAGGCCGGCCGGCCGCGGTCAGATTGGCGTCCTGCGTCAGCTCCTGCGGCGACATGACCGCGATGATCTGCGGCGCTTCGGCTTGGCCATAGGTGCACGCAATCACGGGTCCGAAAACCTCTTGCGCTTGGCGGATTCGATCGGGCCGCATCGGTGCTGCGCCATAGACGATGCGCCGTAGCGAACGCGAATCGACTCCGCCCTGTTGAGCATGATCGGCACAAGCCGTCAGTTGCGTGGGAGGCATGAACATCGTCGTGATCTTGTGGCGCGGCAACGCCTCCACGATGGCCGCGGGGCTGGACGCTTCCGGAATGACGATGGCGCCGCCGGAGCCGAGAACCGGAAGCAGATAGGTCGATGCGCCATGCGTCAGCGGCGTCGTGACAAGGAAACGATCGGTGGCGTTGAAGCCATAGGCATAGCACTGGCTGGCGATCTTGGTGTTCCAGCAGCGATAGGATTGCATCGCTCCCTTAGGCGCGCCGGACGTGCCACCCGTGAACTTGATCGCCTGCACGCCGGTCACATCCGGCGAAGTCAGGCTGTCGCGAAGCGGCTCGTAGCGGACCGAACGCCGCATCGTCGATTCAGAACCGTCGTCGAGAAGTATTTTTTCTCCGACGTTCGTTCCGATGCGATCCATCATCTGGGCATCGAGCAGCAGGATAGACGGCGCCGTGATTTCGATGCCGCGCGCAATTTCCGTATCTCCGTTGCGCGGGTTGATCGGGACCCAGATCTTTCCCGCGGCGGCCACAGCGAGGATCGCAGCGATGTGATCGGCGGAATTGCGGGCGCTTACAGCGACGCGCGTCTGCGGAGCCGCATCCAAGTCGACAAGCAGCGCCGCAAGACGCAGGACGCGATCCGCCAATTGCGCGAACGTCAATGTCTCGTCATCTGTAATGACGGCCGGCTGGTCGGGCCACAAGCGCGCCGCGCGGCGAAAAAAATCAAAAGGGAGCATGCGGCATACGATCCTGTCTCAAGTGTCAATAGGAGCGGTGCTGAAGGATTTCAGCCGTCCGATGGCATTCCGAATGATCGTCACCACTTCGGCCCGTCGCCGCTCCCCGAGCCGCTGGGCGATGGCGGTGACGCTGATCGAAGCGACCACGGAGTTTCCGCGATAGACCGGAACCCCAACGCCAAAGACGCCATCGATGATAAGTCCGGGATTGAACGTCGTGCCGACCGTGCGGGCCTCCTTCGCCATCTCGGAGACCGTCTCGGCGCTCAATTTGTACTTTCGGTATTCGGCAGCGTTGCGCCGAATGATGGAGTTGCACTCGTCGGGCGCAAGAAAAGCGAGCAGCGCGAGGCTTCCGGAGCCGGCGCCAAGCGGCCGCAGGCTTCCCACATCGAGCGCCATCACGCGGATCGGGAATGCGCCTTCGACGCGTCCGATGCAGATCGCGGTATCGCTGCGGCGGATCATCAGGAACGTGGTGTCAGAGGTCCGCTCAGCGACTTCGCGTGCCGCTGCGAGAAAGATATCGCGAGACGCGAAGATCGAATCGCCGCTTGCCGCAAGTGCGATCAACGCCGGACCAATCTGATATGTCTTCTTATCAGTGTTAAAGAGGATCAACCCTTCGGCCGCCATCGCCTGCAGCAGACGTCGTGTCGTCGCGATATTCAGGCCCACATTGGCCGTGATTTGCGACAGCGTTGCGCCGCCTTCTTCAGATGCTCCGACAGCTCGCAATATCGTCCCCGCGCGAGAGATCGACTGCGCTCCGGCCACCCTCGCGCTCGAACCGGCAGATTGGGCGGGCGGCAGCGCAGCGCGGCGCTTGTCCTTCGCTCGATCGCCCGCTTTCATGCCCGAGATAGTAGGCGGGCATACCAGTTATGTCAAAATGTGATATTAGTTATCATATTATGATAACCAACGGACGTTGCGGACAACCTTCCAGGACGTTCCAAAACGGCACGGCCTTAAACGGAAAATTAACCGAACTATTTTCAACTGCAGTCCCCTGGGACTTGCCGTTATGCACGACTACGAATGGACCGTTCAAAATGTAAACGAGCTTACACGCCGCGCATTTGAGGTGTTGGCGGCCCGAATTGGCCTGGACCGGGCCGAATTCTTGCAATTGCTTCTCGTTGAATATGCAACCAACAATGTCCTCAACACAAACGCTATGAGAGCGCGAACGGCGAGCGAGCCGAGTCCCGGCAAGGAAAATTCAAAACGCGGCTCTCAACGCGTTCGCCTCAAGCCGGTCGCTGATGATGAGATCGAAACCGATGGCCCGACGGCTGAGCAAATCGTCGATTGGATGCGGAGGCTGGACGCGGTGAAACCAAAGAAGACCGTTCTGCACCTCTCGAATAGTCTGCTTAAATCCTGGCTTGCCAGCCCCCATCCGCCGATTGCTCGGAATCAGTCTCTCGCTTCAGCTTGAG
>JAFAVH010000132.1 GCA_019242655.1 Methylobacteriaceae bacterium | reverse complement strand
TTGCCACCAACCCGAAAAGTCTACCCCGCATGGCGAGTCCTTTCAAACGAGCGTTTGAATTCAAACAGCCGTTTGTGGCGGGATTCTGACTGGCTAAGCTTACTTCGGGAAATTCAATGCAGAATCTGACTGAGGAACAATTTTGTGCGCTCGTGTTGCGGATTGGCGAAGAAAGCCTGCGGCGCGTTGATTTCGATTATCTCGCCGCCATCCATGAAGATCACGCGATTGGCGACTTGCCTTGCAAAGCCCATCTCGTGCGTAACGCAAAGCATGGTCATGCCGTCTTCGGCGAGCGACACCATCGTGTCGAGCACCTCTTTGACCATTTCCGGGTCGAGCGCCGAGGTCGGTTCGTCGAACAGCATGATTTTGGGATTCATGCAGAGCGCCCGCGCGATTGCCACGCGCTGCTGTTGGCCGCCTGACATCTGTCCCGGATATTTGTTCGCCTGTTCCGGGATTTTCACTCGCTTCAGGTAATGCATCGCGAGGTCCTCGGCTTCCTTCTTCGGCATTTTGCGAACCCAGATCGGCGCGAGCGTGCAGTTCTCGAGGATTGTCAGATGTGGAAACAGATTGAATTGCTGGAACACCATTCCGACTTCGCGGCGCACCTCCTCGATTCGGGTCACATCATTGTTGAGCTCGATACCGTCGACGACGATTCGGCCGCTCTGGTGCTCTTCGATGCGATTGATGCAGCGGATCATCGTCGATTTGCCGGAGCCTGATGGGCCGCAGATAACGATGCGCTCGCCGCGCTTCACCGACAGCGTGATATTCCGCAAGACATGGAAATTGCCGTACCACTTATTGACATCGGCGAGCTCGACAATGGGTCCCGCATCTTTCTTAGCGTTCGTATTCTTGGCGGCTTCAGCTGTCTGCATGTCACGCACTCGACCGGGTTTGGCAAAGCTTAAGCGAAAAGCGTCAGGCCGGACAACAGAAGCATGGCGGAGAGAACCTGCCGGAAGCGCCGATCGTCCAGGCGGCCATAGACACGCAAGCCCAACCAGGCGCCGAGCGCGAGCGCCGGCAGCATGGTTGCGAAGAGAAGAATGCCGGCGCGATCCAGCGTGAGCGTCCCGATGATTGCCAGCGTCACGACCTGAGCGAAGATGATATAGGGCTGATAGACCCCGCGTGCGACCTCTTTCGGCCAGCCGCGCACCTGCGTCCAAATGGTCGGCAGCACGCCGGAATAGCCGCCGAGGCCGCCAAGCACGCCGCCGACAAAGCCCACCGCCGCGTCCGCGGCCCGACCGCCGCGTCCGAAATAGGGAAGCTGCGGCGCTGCTAGCGCGTAAACACCATACGCCACCAGGAATGCGCCGATCGCGGCGCGAAGAATGTCGGGTCGCGTATGCGACAACAGCGCGACGCCGACCGGGATGCCGAAAGCTGCGCCGGCGATAAAGGGCCAGAGCCTCGCGAACTCGATCGAGCGGCGAATCGGCCAGATCAGGATGCCGTGAAGGAGCGTTCCCGAGGCCACGATCATTGCCGTCGTGTGCAACGGATCGAGCACATGCAGCCAGATTGCCGAGGCAGCAAGCGCGAAGGCAAATCCGGCGCCCCCTGCGGCGAAGGCGCCGACAAAAGCGCCGAGCCAGACGACGAGCAGACTCGCAAAAGAGAGATCCGCAATCATCGCGGCTCACGCACGGCCCAAGCCGCGAATGGTTTAGCCGCTTTAGCTTCCAGGCAGGTTAGCGACTTCGGGAAAGAACAAATCTTTCCAGCTCGTGGGTTGCACCGACAACGCGCCAACACGATGCATGAACGTGCAATACGCCATCATGTTTTTGGGCACGACCGTCCATTCGTTCTCGGGAAGCCGGATCATCCGCTCCACTTCGCCAACGTCCATCTTGGGATTGTCGAGTTTCACGTAGATCGAAGCCGCGCGTGCCGGCTCGTCCCTAAGTATCTTTTCTGCTTCGCCCAGCGCGTCGATGAAGGCACGAACAAGCTTCGGATTTTCATCGTGAAATTTCGTCGTCGCCCACACGACGTTGAACGTATGAGGACCTCCCATCACTTCGTAAGAGTCCAGGATTTTGTGCGCGCGCGGATCGGTGAGCTCCTGGTACATAAACGGGGCCGAGCCGAAATGCGCGTTAATGCCGGATTTTTCGCCGAGCATCGCCGCCTGCGCATCGGGATGACCCATCGAGACCGTCAGCGCATCGAGCTTATATTGCTGTCCTGGGCCGAACGTCTTTTCCGCCGCCATCTGCAAGGTCAGCGCCTGGATGGATGTCTTTACCGCCGGCAGCGCGATCCTGTCGGCATCGGTGAGATCGGCGATCGATTTCACCTTCGGATTTACGCTGACAAGATAGAGCGGCATTGCATTCAATGCGGCCACGCCTTTGACGCCGAACGAGCTGCGTGTCTTGCCCCAGATCGTGATCATCGGGCCAACGCCGCCCGAGGCAAAGTCGAGATTGCCGGAAATGATCGCGTCGTTCATCGGTGTGCCGCTGGTGAACTGAATCCATTGCGGCTGGACATCCAGTCCCGCGTCCTTGGCGTGCTTCTCCAGAAGCTTTTCGCTCTCCATGATCGTGATCGGCAGATAGGAGATGCCGAACTGCTTGGCGATACGAACGCTCTTCGTTTGCGCCGACGCGATGCACACCCCGACAATGGTCATGAGGAGCGCCAAACCGGTCATGGCGGCCATCGGAACGCGTTTCATTTTCTTCTCCCCCGAGACTTGCATGGCTTCTGCTTTGCCGCCTTTGCTGCGAAGACAACATGCGGCTCCATTTTGGAAGTCAAGCGCACAGGGCTCCGTCTTTCGGCGGAGAGGTTTTGATCGCGCGCTGAATTGACCTAATGTGATCTTGCCGACGAACGATGCGTGGGGTGAAGTGGCGCCCTTCATGGAACATTCCGCCAACCATGAAACGAAAACCTCGCGCACGATCCTGATCGTCGATGACGAATGGGCGTTGGCTGAGGTGCTGAGCGCCATTCTCCGCGATGAGGGCTATCGCACGCTTGTCGCCGGCAACGGCCGCGAAGCCGAGACGCTCTTGAAAGCGGAAGACGTCGACCTTGCGGTCGTCGACTTCATGATGCCAATCATGGACGCGCCGGAACTCATCGCATGGATGCGGGGACAGCCGGCACTCTGCTCGATTCCGGTGATCATCATGACGTCGCTGCCGGAAATGACGGTGCGCGCGCGCGCCCGCGATTTTGCCGCCTATCTGCAAAAGCCATTCATGATTGACGATATCGCCGACGCGGTCGCACGGCATTTGCCTTCCGAGCAAGCGCGACTGCGCCCTTAAAGTCACACCCCATCCAAAATCCGATTATTGCTCAGCTTCGCACCATAGTTTCCGCCCGGATGCGGGTGTACCCGATTCGAGACAGTAAAACACGAGCTTGAACAGAGCCGTTACTGCCCCGAACGCGAGGGATCAATGCGGAAGAACTTGCCCGACCCGAATGTGATCGACGCCAAGACGCGTCGCGGCCCCGAACTACAGGTCGTTACGCGTGCGCAGGCGCGAGACGATTCGGGGCTGGAAGAATCCGTGCGGCTGCGTGCCGAACGCGACTCGCTTTTATGGATTTTGCGCATCGTCAAGCGTGAGGTGAATTGGACGGACGACAGCCCGACCTTGCGCATGATCGACTCGGCGCTCGCGCGCGCCTAGTCTGTTTACCGCGCTCCCCGGCCTGCGGGAGCGCCGCTTGCTCCTCCCGGATAGGGTGTGGCATCATTTCGCCGGACGCATCGCGTAGCAATCGCGGCAAACTCGCCCGTTATCGTGCGGGTGCGCGGAAGCCCAGAATGGAGTGCGCGTCGCCGGCGGGTTTTTGATGAGTCTTTCGCCTCCTGCCTTTCACTTGCAGTTTTTGGAGCGCCTCTCGCGGCTGTTGCCCCGGTTTCAACTTGCGGGGCGGCCCGATTCCGAAAAGGAACGCTCGCAACAGACAATCGCCGAGAGCGAAGCGCGCTACCGCCTCCTTGCCGACTCGCTGCCGCATCTCGTCTGGACGATGGCGCCGGACGGCACCGTAAGCTACATGAATGCGACGCTTTCGGCCTATCTCGGTGGCTTGGGCGCGCTCGACGAGGACGGCTTTCGGCACGTCCATCCCGATGACCGACCGATCTCCCGCCATGCTTTCACGGGTGGTCTGAAACAGGAGCAGCCGTTCACCTTCGAGGCACGTCTTGCGCGCACCGACGGCGAATGGCGCCATCACCGCTTCACCTTGGTCCCGCGAAAATCCGGGGGCGTCATCGTCGACTGGATCGGCACCGCGCTCGATATCGACGATCTGCATCGTGCGCAGACCGAGCTGCGCCACAAGGAAGAGCATCTGCGACTGGCGCTCGAAGGTGCTCGGCTGACAACATGGCAAAGGACCGTTGTCTCCGGCATGGGCCGCTGGCACGGCGGCATCGTGCAAACATTATCTCCCCGCCTCACGGAGGAGCATGGCAGGGACGTCTTCCTCTCCCTCGTGCATCCGGACGATCGCAACAATATCAAGGATAAGCTGCGAGCAGTGCGCGAGCACAATGCCGACTATGACGCCGTTTTCAGATTGAAATCGGAAATTGGGGAATGGCGCTGGATTGCTTCGCGGGCACGCGTGTTCGATCGCGAAGACGAAGCTGCAGCGCGTATGATCGGTGTTGCGCAAGACATTACCGAGCAGCGCCGCGCCGAAATGGAGCTCAGCGAAAGCGAAGCCTTCCTGCGCGGCATTCTCGAAAGCAGCGCCGACTGCATCAAAGTGCTCGATCTCGCCGGCAAGCTGATCTTCATGAACGGCCCCGGTCTACGCGCCATGGAGATCGATGATCTCCAGCCGTTCCTTGGGAAGCAGTGGACTGACTTTCTGCCGCGCGAGAACCAGCCTGACTTCCGGCGTGCGGTCGAACATGCGCGAAAAGGCGAGAGTTCACGCCTGACCGCTCTCCTGCCGACCTTCAAAGGCGGCAAGCGGTGGTGGGATATTCAAATCACGCCAGTGCTTGATGCGCGTGCCGGCAGACCGGAGCGAATCCTGGCGATTTCGCGGGATATTACCGAGGAGCGCCGGCAAGCCGAGGAGTTGGAGCGCCTCAACGACGAACTTGAAGATAAAGTCGCGCGCCGTACACAAGCCTTGGCCGACGCAGCGCGTGAGCTAGCAGGTGAGATGCACCGCCGCGAGGAAGCTCAGGCCGCGCTCGTTCAGGCGCAGAAGATCGAAGCGCTCGGCCAATTTACCGGCGGCATCGCGCATGATTTCAACAACGTGCTCGCGGCAGTGCTCGGCACGTATCGCATGATCAAGCGACGCACCTCGGATGAGCAGGTGCTCGAATTCGTGCGCCACGGTGAGAGCGCGGCAGAACGCGCCGCAGGACTCGTGCGCCAGCTCATGGGATTCGCCCGGCGCGAGGAGCTAAGGCCCGCGCGCGCCGAACCAGCCGAACTGATGAAGGACGTCGCGCCGCTCGTTCGCCACGCGGTCGGCACCGACATTGTCTGCGAGATCGATATCGATGAAGCCTGTTGGCCGATCGTCGTCGATCGGCAACGGCTCGAAGTGTCGCTGCTGAATCTCGTCGTCAACGCACGCGACGCAATGAAGGGACGCAAGGGGAGCGTCCGCGTTTGCGTCCGCAATGAAGAGAATGAGTTCCGCAACGAGCGTGTGCGTCTCGGACCGCATGTCGTTTTCACGATCGAAGATTCAGGAAGCGGCATGGCGCCCGATGTCGCCGCGCGTGCGACGGAGCCATTCTTCACGACAAAGCCGCGGGGCAGCGGCACTGGGCTCGGACTTGCGACAGCACACGGCTTTGCCGAGCAATCCGGCGGCGCCCTTGTCATTGAAAGCCACGCTGGGATCGGCACCAAAGTCTCGATCGTTCTGCCGCGTGCGCCGTTCCTCGATGAAGAGCCGGCGGCGCAGATCGATCCCAATCTGCACGGGCGCGCCGTCATCCTGCTCGTCGACGACGATCAACAGGTCCGCCCCCTGACTGCGTCTTTCCTGCGCGATCTCGGTTACACGATTATCGAAGCGCCCACGGCGGAGATTGCCTTCGCGCTTGCGCATGCGCCGGAAGCGCTCGATCTTGTCATCACCGACGTAGTGATGCCCGGTGCCGACGGACCGAAGCTTGCCTCGCGGTTGCGACGCGAGCGCGGCGATCTGCCGATACTCTTCATTACCGGTCATGCCGATCCGAGTGAGCTGAAGAACGAGCGCGTCCTGCAAAAGCCGTTCAGCCACGTGGACCTCGCCGACAGCATTTTGCGGATGCTCGGTCGTATTCCTGCGGAAACTGCCCTTTAATTGTTTCGCGCCGCGTCCGGCGCTTAACGCGGGGTTAACTGAATCGCGGCAATTTTCGGTCCTGTTGTAATTTCGCTCATCAGGAGCCGGGGATGGACCTCGAACAAGCCGCGGTGGCGGCCTCTCCGAAGACCGAGACCGATGAGGCCGGCGCCGATGAGGCGGCGCGTCCGCGTCGGCGGAGGAAGGCGAAAGCGCCGCCTGCGCCGGCCACTGCAAATGCACACGAGGGATCGGTCGCGTCCGCGCCACAACCCGAGCCAAAACCTGAAGCGGAAGCCGAGCGTCCGACGCCCGCCCCAATCCTTTCGAACGCCACCATGCCGGTCGCGAAAGCCGCACCTCCTGCGCAGGCGATCGCCCCGCGCGTCTCCGTTCTGCCGCCGCCCGGCCAGCGCAAAGCGGCCGCTTCGCGACCTAGCTTTTTCAGACGCCATGGCGCGCTCGCCGCAGGCATTGCGCTCGCTCTCGGGTTGGGCGCCTATGCGGGGACGCAGATCGGCATCGAGCACCCGGGCGACAACGCGTCTGCGGCTGAAACGAGCGTCAATGTCGCGGCCGCCCTGCCATGGAAGCGCGACGTGGCAATGGCCTCGACCCAGGCCCGCGAAATCGCCCGACTGAAGGAGGACCTTCGCGGCCTCAAGACGCAACTCGACGTGTTGAAGAGCAACCCGGACCAGGCGCGTCAGGCCCAGGAGATGCGTTCGCTGCGCGCGAGCCTGGAGACGTTGAAGGAGGGACTGAGCGCAACGCGGACGGACGCAGCCAACGCAATCGCGCAGGTATCTGCCTCGGCGTCGCCGAAGTCGGGCGATCGCGATCAGCAGAAAGTTGAAAAAATCGCTGAACGCCTGGACCGGCTCGAGCGGCAGATCGTGGATTCCACGCCGACCGCTACAATCGCAAAGGCCGAGCCGGCTAAGCCGGTCGCCGCGCCGGACACGCATGCTCTGCCGAATCCGACGGAGGTCGCCGCGGCGCAGAGGACGGAGTTCAGGCCGAAAATCATCCAGAACTACGTGCTACGCGAAGTCGCCGACGGCGTTGCTTTGATCGAAGGACCCGATGGCTTACGCGAGGTGTGGCCGGGCCGTGGCGTTCCCGGCGCCGGTAAGGTGACGTCGATCGAGCGGCAAGCGGGGAAATGGGTAGTCATTACCTCAGAAGGCGTCATCGAATTCAAACGCGACGCATATTCACGCAATTAAGCGCGCCACAGGCGGCAATGCGCTACTTTTGACGCGTTGCGCAGCGGCGGAACAATCACCATTTAGCTGCGTTGCGACGAGCAGCTGCGCTTCCGCCGGATTTCATCATGCGTCAATTCAGGTGCCCGAATTGCGGGCAACGCGTCTATTTCGAGAATTATTTCTGCGAGCGCTGCGCGACGCCGCTCTCATTCGATGCGCGTCAGATGACGATGGTCGCGCAAGCAGGCGCGCACGATTGCGTGAATCGGCAGCATCTTGCCTGCAATTGGGCTGTTGATTCGGACGCGAGCGATTTCTGCCTGGCGTGCAGACTCAATCGTACCGTTCCCAATCTCAGTGAGCCCGGCAATCTCGTGCGGTGGCAGAAGATCGAGAGTGCCAAGCACCGCATGATCTATGACTTGCTGCGCCTCGGCCTGCCGGTGAAGAGCCGGGCGGAGGATCCTTCGCACGGCATCGCGTTCGATTTTTTATCGGAATATCCCGGGGCGAAAGTGCTGACCGGGCATGACGAAGGCAAGATCACGCTCAACATTGCCGAAGCCGACGATGCCGAGCGCGAGGCGCGCCGCGCGCAAATGCACGAACCTTATCGCACGCTCGTCGGCCATTTCCGCCACGAGATCGGGCATCACTACTGGGACATTCTCTTGCGCGGTTCGCCCGATCTTCCCGCTTTCCAGGCGCTGTTCGGCGATGAGCGAGCTGATTACACCGAAGCACTGCAGCGCCACTATGAAAACGGCCCGCCGCAGGGTTGGCGGCAGAGCTACATCAGCGCCTATGCGACATCGCATCCATGGGAGGATTGGGCCGAATGTTTCGCCCATTTCATCCACATCGTCGCGACGCTCGACACCGCCGCCGATCTGCCGCTGGGATTGGGCAGGCTGAGCGGACGAGCGTTGCAAGATTCCTATCGGGAAGACGATTTCGATGCGCTTCTGAAAGCTTGGGTACCGCTGACCGAAGCAGTGAACGAGATCAACCGTTCGATGGGTGTGTCCGACGTCTATCCTTTCGTGCTGACGCCATCGGTCATAGGTAAGCTGCATTTCGTGCATATGATCGTGCGCAAAGCTGCGCGCGCCGCCGAGCAACGCGGCGAAGTGGCAGTGGAGCGGGCGAGAGTCAGCGCGTGACGCACTGACCTATTGTGCGGCGAGACGGTGGACCTGCTCCTCGTCGGCTTGCGCTTCGGCAACGGCGATTGCCGTCATGTTGACAATGCCGCGCGCTGTCACAGACGGCGTCAGGATATGTGCGGGCTGCGCGGCGCCGATGAGGATTGGTCCGACCGGCAGCGCATCGGCAACCACTTTCGCCATTTGAAAGGCAATATTTGCCGAATCGAGAGTGGGCATCACCAGAACGTTGGCTTCGCCTTTCAGCGTCGAGCCGGGCAGGACGAGATCACGGGTTGCTTGCGATAGCGCCGAATCCGCCTGCATCTCGCCGTCGATCTCGAGCGACGGCGCGCGCTCGCGAACGAGCGCAAGAGCCTCGCGCATCTTGCGCGAAGAAGGATCGTCGTGCGAGCCGAAATCCGAATGCGCGACGAGCGCGATTTTCGGCTCGATGCCAAACCGGCGAACGTGGCCAGCCGACATGACCGCCATCTCGGCGATCTGCTCCGCCGAGGGGTTTTCATGAACATGCGTGTCGGTCAAGAAAAACGCGCCCTTGCTGGTGATGAGAAGGCTTGTGGCGTAGAGTGACGTGGCGCCGGGCAGCATGCCGATAATGTGCTCGATATGACGCCGGTGCAGATTGAAGCGGCCCTCAAGGCCGCACAGCATGGCGTCGGCGTCGCCGCGCCGGACCATCAGAGCCGAAATAACGGTTGCGCTCGTGCGAACCAATGTGCGCGCCAGGCTCGGCGTGATGCCGTGGCGCCCGGCAGCGTCGAGATAAGTCGTGACATAGTCGCGGTAGCGCGTGTCATTATTGGGATCGATCAGATGGAAATCCTTGCCTGGGCGGATCGACAGACCGAAGCGGGTCAAACGCGATTCGATAACATCCGGGCGCCCGACGAGAATTGGTTTGGCGATTGCCTCTTCGACAACGGTTTGCACGGCACGCAGCACGCGCTCATCTTCGCCTTCGGCATAGACGACACGCATCGGATTGTTGCGCGCCGCCTCAAGAAGCGGCTTCATTATGAAGCCAGACCGGAACACGAAGCGCTGCAGCCGCTCGTCATAGGCTTTAAAATCGGAGATCGGCAGCTTGGCGACGCCCGACTCCATTGCGGCCTTCGCCACCGCCGGCGCGATGCGCAGGATCAGCCGCGGATCGAAGGGTGAGGGGATGAGATTGTCCCTGCCGTACAGGCGCGATACGCCGCCATAGGCGCGCGCGACAACGTCGGAGGGCGCCTCGTGTGCGAGCTGCGCGATGGCGCGCACCGCAGCGAGCTTCATCGCCTCGTTGATCGTGCTTGCGCCGACATCGAGCGCGCCACGGAAAATGTAGGGAAAGCAGAGGACGTTATTCACCTGGTTCGGATAATCCGAGCGGCCGGTGCAGATCATCGCGTCCGGTTTCACAGCCAACGCGTCTTGCGGATCGATCTCCGGATTCGGATTCGCAAGCGCCATGATCAGGGGGCGCTCGGCCATGCGCGCGACCATGTCTTGCTTCAAAACACCGCCGGCGGAAAGGCCGAGGAAAATGTCAGCACCGCCGATCACGTCGGTGAGCTTGCGCGCGCTCGTCTCCTGCGCGAACGCACCCTTCCATTGATCCATCAATGCAGTGCGGCCTTTATAGACGACGCCCTCGATATCGGTGACGGTGATGTTCTCACGCTTGGCGCCAAGCTCGAGCAGGAGATTGAGGCAGGCGATCGCCGCCGCACCGGCGCCGGATGTGACGATTTTCGCGTTCTCGATTTTCTTGCCGGCGAATTCGAGTCCGTTCAGCACGGCCGCGCCGACGATAATGGCCGTTCCGTGCTGATCGTCGTGGAACACCGG
>JAFAVH010000404.1 GCA_019242655.1 Methylobacteriaceae bacterium | reverse complement strand
GCTCGGCTTCGTGCGCATCAACATCGCCAATCCTTACGGCGTGTACATGCACGACACTCCGGCCAAGGGCATTTTCGGCGACGATTTCCGCTTCGTGTCGTCGGGCTGCATGCGCGTGCAGAACGTCAAGGATTACGTGACGTGGCTGCTGAAGGACACGCCCGGCTGGACGCGCGACAAGATCGACGAGGCGATCCGCTCGGGCGAGCGCATCGATGCGAAGCTCGCGCAGCCGGTGCCGGTCTACTGGGTCTACATCACTGCGTGGGCGACGCCTGACGGCATCGTGCAGTTCCGCGAAGACATCTATCACAAGGATGGCTTCGGTGCGGTTGCCGCGGTTGCGCCGCAAGCCGCGCAGCCCGTCGCGTATCAGGGGCAGCAGGGCTATGAGCAGCCCGTCGGCTACCAGCAGGCGTCCCCGCATTATGCGCCGTCGCCTAACGGCTCGCCCTATGCACCTGCGGACGCAGCGGCCGGCGGCGCACTCGCGCCAATGGGCGATGACGACGAAAACTAGCGTTTCCTGCTCCACGTAAACCTTTATCGAAGCCCGCCAATACGGCGGGCTTCTTTTTTGCCGTGCGCTGCGCGTCGCGGATCATCTTGCCGAGAGGCATCTTGCCAAGCGTTGTGCGCTTCCGCTTACATCGACCAGGCGGCGGCGGACGCCGCGGGAGAGGGCACATGCTCAGCATTCTCGGCATCATCCTTCTTTTGATCATTCTCGCCGCGGTCGCCGCGGTCGCTTACGCTGCAACGCGGCCCGACGATTTTCGCGTCGTGCGCGCGACCAGCATCGACGCGCCTCCGGACACGATCTTCCCCCTCCTCGACGATTTTCGCCGCTGGACGGAGTGGTCGCCATGGGAGGGAAGAGACCCGGCGATGAAGCGCACATATGTCGGCGCGCCGGCGGGGCAGGGCGCGGCGTATGCATGGCGCGGCAACCGCAATGTCGGCGCCGGACGCATGGAGATCCTCGAGACGAGCCCGCCGCTGCGACTCCTCATTGATCTGCATTTCCTGAAGCCGTTTGAGGCGCGCAACAAAGCCGAATTCCATCTCGAGCCGGTCGGCACGGCGACGCCCGTCACAACGCGCGTCACCTGGGCAATGCAGGGGCGCGCCAATCCCATGATGAAGACGATGGGCTTGTTCATGAACATGGACGACATGATCGGGCGCGATTTCGAGACCGGGCTCGCCAATTTGAAGCGGCTCAGCGAAAACCCGGGCCTGCCGCCCTAGGCCGCATCGCGCGCGCTCTTTGCCGGCGCGATGCCGAGCAGCGTCTCGGCATTGCGGAAGCAGATTTTGTCGCGGTCTTCGGCCGAGAGCGGCAGGCTCTCGAGGATCGCGATCGTGTCTCTGATATAGCCGGAGCCGCGCTCGGGATCGAACGGACAGTCCGAGGCAAACAGCACGCGGTCGGCGCCGTAGAACTCCAGCCCGCAAACAGTCGCCGGCCGCGAGCCGAACACGGCGGTGTCGGCGTAGAAATCCTTGAAATAGTCGAACGGCCGTCTTTTCAGCCGCTTCAGCACCTCAGTTAAATCTTCGTCTGACGTGCGCTTACCGAGTTGGTCCCAGCCTGGCCCGACGCGGCCCTCGAAATAGGGGATCATCGCGCCGAGATGATGCGCCAGCACCTTTAACGCCGGCAGCCGGTCCACGATGCCGGAAAAGACCAGCCGCGCCATCGCGGTCGAGGTCTCGTAAGGCCAGCCGAACGTCCACCAGATCTCGTATTTCGATTTATCTTCCGTCTTGTAATCGGGCATGTCGGACGCGCGGGACGGGTGTAGAAACACGGGGCGTCCCGCCTTCGCCGCGACCTCGAAGACGGGAAAGAAGCGCGCGTCGTCGAGCGGCGCGCCGTTGACGTTGGAATGGATTTGCACGCCGCAGGCGCCTGCCGCAAAAGCGCGCTCGAGCTCGCGGGCGGCGTCGGGCGAATCCATCGGCAGCGAGGCGAGCCAACCGCAGAAATGCTTGGGGTGCTTGGCGATCAGCTCGGCAAGCCCATCGTTGGCCAACTTTGCAAGCTCGCTCGCAATTGCCGCATCGCCCATCGCCTCGATCGGCGGCATGCCGAGCGAGATCACTTGGGTGTAGTCGTTGTCCCGCTGGAAGCGCTCGATCAGCTTCAGCCGCTCGCCGATATCGTAGATCGCCGGAATGCCGGCCATGCGCTTCGAAATATCCTTGCCGCCGATATTCTGCATGCGCTGCCAAAGCGCCGGCGGGAAGAAGTGGTTGAAGCAATCGATGTAGCGCATGCGGGGCTCCGGTGTTGCGGGAAACCCGTCGCATCGCGCAGTGTTCCAACATGAATGCTGTGCGACAAGCGACTCGCTTGCCTCTCATCCCCCGTGCGGCGGCAGGTGCAGCGGCGGCAGCGGACAGCCGCCTGCCCGCGGAATCTCACTCACGACTGGCGGCTGCGGGTAATATTGCGTCGTCTGCTGCGCCGCCATTGCGGCGGCCGTGCCGGCGAGAAGCTGGATGAGCATCAAGGCTTCATCCAGCCCGGCGGAGATGCCTGCCCCCGTCAGCCGGTTGCGGTCGAGAACATAGCGCGGATGACCGTCGGCGACGCTCACCTTCGGAAAATGCTGTGTGAAGCAAGGGATGAAGGCCCAATGCGTCGTTGCGGTATAGCCGTCGAGCAGGCCCGCGGCGGCGAGCAGCATCGCGCCTTCGCAGACCGAACAGACGAAGCGCACCTTGCTCGCCGTATCTGTGATGAAATTTAAGTAGGTGCGTTTCGTATCGTTGATGATGTCGGCAAGTGCTTGCGGCGCGCCGCCTGGAATCCACAATGCGTCGTACGTGCCGGCATTGGCAAAACTCTGCGTCGCCCTGAACGGGAAGCCGCCGTTGAACGTGAATTCGACGCTCGGGTCCGGCGCCAGAAGGTCCACCGCAATGTCGGCGTAGTAAAACATCTCGCAGGGGCCGGCGACGTCGAGCATGTCGGCCTGGTCGTAGACGGGCATCGCAATTTTGATCGGATCGGCCATTCGATTAATCCGAGTTGTCGCGCCGTGCCTGTAAGCAGGGCGCGACGCGCGTCGTTTTTAATGCCCGCCGGATCGGATGAAATCGTGATCGCGTGCGCGCCGCGTTCGCCTCAGGCCGGCGAGGCGAGCGGCTTGCCCTTCTCGACCACGTAGGTCGAGGTGAGCTTGATCTTTTGGTCGGTCTTCATGCCGGCATGCGGCGTGTTCGCCGGCACCTGGAAACCATCGCCCGGCTTGAGAGCCACGGGCTTCTGCCCTTCGATCGGCAGCTCGAATGTGCCTTCGACGACGTAGCCCGATTCGATGCCAGGATGGGTGTGGCGACCGACCGTCACGCCCGGCTCGATTGTCGCCTCGACGATGATCGTGGTGTAGCCCGGGACCGGGCCGTCGACCTGCGAGAGAACTTTGCGGGTGACGCCCGGCGTCGCGGCCGGAGGCGCGCCGGTACCTTGCGCCGCGACCTCGGTTGCGGTGAAGCCGGTGGATATTGCGCAGAGCGCGCAAGTGACGAAGCCGCCGAATGTGCGTCGTGAAAGCATCGATGATCCTCCCGTGTCCGGCTCATTATCGCGTCCGGATTCGAAGTGAGATGAGACCGCAAATCTGCGGGCTTGGCAAATGGCGCGCGTCATCCTTGTTGCGCAACAGGGTGCGCGATTGAACATTTTTTGCGCATCAGCTTGTTCCGAAAACCGCCAGAGGGCGCCGCTCGAAACATCGGCGGCGCAAACAGCACTTTTCGGGCTGATGCGATGAGAGGACACGGGCGCCGGGCGGCCGATCCTAATTTTTTTATGCCGGTCGCCCGGCGCCGCGTGTGCGGCGATTTCTGACTCTCGCTTCCCGCATCTTCGCGGACTTCGGTGCTGCCACCTAAATCCGCTTAAGCGATCTGAGCCGCGGACCGGTCATAGTGCCGGACGGGCGGGTTACTCCGCGCCGCACGTCTTTCGACGTGCGTCACCGGTTTGCAAGAGCCTCCCGAG
>JAFAVH010000402.1 GCA_019242655.1 Methylobacteriaceae bacterium | reverse complement strand
AGCGGTGAGGACACATAGCATCCGAACCGAAGATGTCTGCGACCGCACTGAACTGATCGCACTTTGGCTCGCTTCGTGGAAGGCAGCCTATCCGGACATTGATTTTGAGGCACGGCGCGCCTGGTTCGGTGAGCATCTTGCGCTGTTGCAGACGCAGGGCTGCACCACGCTTACCGCGCGCGACAGCGGCGGCAAGCTCGCAGGCTTCGTCATCTTCAATCACGTCAGCGGCTGGCTCGACCAGCTTGCGGTGCATCCCGCCGCATTCGGCACCGGCGTGGCGCGTCATTTGATGCGCCACGCCAAAGAGCGCTCGCCCGGATTTCTCCAGCTCGACGTCAATGCCGACAATCATCGCGCCGTCGCCTTCTACGAGCGCGAGGGTTTTCGCCGCACCGGCGAGGGCGTCAACCCGAATTCCGGCGCACCGACGCTCAGCATGGAATGGCGCAGCGCACCGCCTCCCGCTGCTTGACCGCTCGCGCAAAAGCGGCGATGCCGCTGGCATTATCGGAAACACGTGACATGGCAACAGCGACACTCGACGGGCCCCGTATCGCGGCGAAATCCGGCAAGGCTAAGCAGCTCGTGATTTTCCTGCACGGCTATGGCGCCGACGGCAACGATTTGATCGAGATCGGCCGGCAATGGCAGACGTGGCTCCCGGATGCCGCGTTCGTCTCGCCGCACGCGCCTGAGCGCATGCCGCAAATGGGCCGGCAATGGTTCGCGTTGACGATGCGCGACCCGGACGAGCGCTGGCGCGGCGTCGTGCAGGCGCGCCCGGCGCTCGATGCCTTTATCGATGCGGAGCTCGAAAAGAACGGTCTTGAAGAGTCGAATCTCGCGCTCGTTGGCTTTAGCCAGGGAACAATGATGAGTTTGCATGTCGGCTTGCGCCGCAAACGCGCGCCCGCCTGCATCGTCGGCTATTCCGGCGTGCTTGTCGGGCCGGAAAATCTTGCCGAGGCGACCGCGCGCGGCGCCAAGGGGCTGCCGCCGCCGGTTCTGCTCGTGCACGGCGACATGGACGATCTCATCCCGTTCGATGCATTGTTCATGTCGGCGGAAGAGCTCGCCAAAGTGAACATCCCCTGCCAATGGCATCTGTCGATGGGGGTCGCGCACGGCATCGACGGCGGCGGCCTGCTGCATGGCGGCGTCTTCATCGCGCAGAACTTTGGCGTTCGCGTCAATGCCAGCGCGCAAAGTTTGCGGCGGCGCTAAGATTGCGGCGGCAGGATGAAGCACATGACGCCGGCCTCCGGGGTGAAACAGACGACGGCGCGCCCGGTCGGATTGTCGGGCCGCTCCAATATTTTTTCCGGCGGCACGCGCGTCCAGTAGGGTCGCGTCAACCGCCAGCGCTGATCGACGAAGACTTCGTAGCCGTCGCCATTGCGGCGGAACTCGACGGCGCGGCAATCGGCAATGCCGCAGCACTCGGCGCCAGTCCCGGGTTGACGCAAGCTTTTGTACCAGGGCGTCAAGCGCGGATCGGGATTGTCCGGCGGCGCGGCCGAGGCGTGTGAGCAGAGCAGGGCCGCGACGGCGACGGGGATGCCCCGCCGCGCCGCGCCAAATCCACTCGCGTTCGTGCCCAAATGTCCCGCCCTGATCGCGCCGGCTTATCGCGTGCCGGCATCGAGGATGCTTAGTCTATCGCAACGGCCGCCGCCCTATCCAGCGAAAGCTCGGATTTTCGCTGCCGCGGCATGACAGGCATACAGCATGGGGATATTCTCACACGCATGCAAACCAACTTTTCCCTTGCCCAGCTCGCCGATCCGCGCGTGCGGGAATCCGAAAAGATCCTACGCTCCTGCGTTCATTGCGGCTTCTGCACCGCGACATGCCCAACCTATCTCCTGCTTGGCGACGAGCTCGATTCGCCACGCGGGCGCATCTACCTCATCAAGGACATGCTGGAGAATGGCAAGCCGGCGACGCAGGAGATCGTCAAACATATCGATCGCTGCCTGTCGTGCTTGTCCTGCATGACGACGTGTCCGTCCGGCGTGCATTACATGCACCTCGTCGACCATGCACGCACTTACATCGAGAAGACATATGTGCGCGATTGGCGCGATAAGTTGGTGCGCGCACTGCTCGTGCATGTTCTCCCCTACCGCGACCGCTTCAAGCTCGCGCTGACCGGCGCTTCCCTCGTGCAGCGCGTACTGGCGCTTCATACCCGCGCACATAAGCTCATTGGTCTGCCGCCGCCGCGCGATCCGCACACGCCACCGCGCGAAATGACGCGCACGGGGCTGATGCGGCGGCTCAGCGCGATGATTGCGCTCGCGCCGCCGCAATTGCCGTCTCATTCAGATCGCCGCGAGCCAGAGGTTGTTGTCGCGAGCGATAAAAGCGGCAAACGCGTCGCGCTGCTCACCGGATGCGCGCAGGCCGTGCTCGCACCGTCGATCAACGAAGCGGCCACACGCTTCCTTGCGCGTCACGGCGTCGACGTTATTCTGCCCGAAGGCGAGGGCTGCTGCGGCGCACTGGTCCATCATATGGGACGCGACGACGAAGGACTCGATTTCGCCCGGCGCAATATCGATGTGTGGACGCGCGAGATCGACGATGGCGGCCTCGATGCGATCCTGATCACCGCGTCGGGCTGCGGCACGACGATCAAGGATTACGGCTTCATGCTGCGCAACGATCCGGCCTATGCGTTCAAGGCCGCGCAGGTGTCGGCGCTGGCGCAAGACATCAGCGAGTTCGCCGCGACCCTGCCGCTCGCCGCAGCGCCCGGCAGCGGCATCGCGGTGGCGTATCACGCGGCGTGCTCGCTGCAGCACGGGCAGAAAATCACGCGTGCGCCGAAAGAACTACTTTCCAACGCGGGCTTCGTGGTCAAAGATGTGCCCGATGGCCATCTCTGCTGCGGCTCG
>JAFAVH010000343.1 GCA_019242655.1 Methylobacteriaceae bacterium | reverse complement strand
GCGATTGAGATTGCCGAGTGGCCGGAATTCGTCGGTCGTATTCCAGGGATTGAAAGCGGATATGTTGATGCGGTGGGCTTTTTCAACTGCTTCCGGACTTCGCACGTCCTGCGGAGGGATGGTCAGGGTCGCGACCGGTTCGGGCGGCGCATTCTTCGTCTCCCAGGCAATCGACGTATCTTCGATCGGCGTCACGCGGTCGTCGACATAGCGCTGGATGGCTAGCTCGAATTTCACCGGTGCACTGGCGAGACGCACCGCAATATCTTTCGCCAATCCATTCGGATCGGAACTGACGCTTTTGTTGGCGGGCGCAGGATGCATCGGCCGAAGCAGGAAGCGTACCGCAAGCGCGGGGCCCCAGCGCATGGCGCCGCGGCTCCAGTAGGTCTCGAGGGCGACGCTGTCGCTCTTCCGGCGTGCTTTGCTCAAGTTTATCAGCATGCGCGCCGTCTCGACCGGCCCTTCGCTGCCGACAAGGCTGACAACGCCGCCGACCTTCGACCCGCCTGCCATCGCCACGGCAACGCGCACGAATTGGCGCGCGTTGCGTGCATGCGAGACCGGATAATTCGTGGCGAGAAAATCGTGCCGCTCGGCGTCGGAAACGTGCACGCGAAACGCAAATCCGCGCATATCGGGGTCGTTATCGGGACCCGGCCGGTTCGCGGCATTGGAGATGCGCAGAGTGACCGGATAGCGCGCGCCCGGCTGCGCGAACCCGGCGGTGAGGACGGGCGCGAGGTCGGAGCGAAACTGCAGTTCCGCATTGTCGGTTGCGAGTATCGGTTTGGCATGAAAGGCACGATCGACGTGAGCCGCGCCTGCAGCCTGCCGCGCCTTCTCCTGCGCAAGATTGATGTCTTTGGCGAGCGCTTTGAATTGGATTTCTTCGGCCTCGGGGCTGCCGCCTGCATACGTTTCAGTCCAAGCCATAGCGATGCCTCTCGGCGAAGCGCATTCAGCTTCCCATGCGGCGGCAGCCGGGGCAATCATCGGCGGGAGGCGCAATGTTCGGTGCGGAAAAAACAACATCGCGTGCGATCTTCGCGCGCAGATCGCACGCGACGGCGCCGAGCGGACCGACGCCATCGCGGAACGGAAAGGTCAGTTGTGTAGAATGCCCCTGATGACCGAATTAGGGGATCGTCCTACGCCTACGCTTCGCCCGGTCGCCATTTGAGGTTCGAGGATGCGCGAGGACATCCATCCTTTGTGCTCCCAGGGCTCCTCTTGCGATCTGAACGAAACCCAATGCCAGGTAATGTTCTCGCCATCGGTCGAGTTACGTCCGCACCATTCCACCGTTGCGCCGGCAGCAAGCTTCCAAAGCTGCTCTCCACTACGATCAGGTGTCCCACGCACATAACCAAAGTCGTTGTTGATTGAAACCATTTCTTGAGTGCATGCAAACGCCGGAAGCGCAAGAGCGCCCGACATTGTTGCTCCAAGCACCATAATTTTGAGGATATTCATGGTGAGCTCCCTTTATTGATGGTTCCTCCGGAGACAGTTTAGGCCCCACACACGCGCTATAACGAAACCCCCGTCGCGTGTGGAAATTGATCACACCATTATTACGTGTGCTTTTCAAGCCAAAGAATTGCCTGGCGAACTGGAAAAACGGCGCCGAGAAGGGACGTCGCTGAGGGCTGCGATCGCTAAAGGCGAGAATGCCGGGTTTTATCAATAATGGTGGGCGCGACAGGGATCGGGCGCTGCCTGTCGCGCGTGCCTAGGTCGATGGCGAGCTTTGCGCGATGCGGCCGGACGGCACGACCTCGTTCAGCCTTATGCAGGCCACGACCGACGGCGGCAGCGCTGCAGGACCTCCAAAACGGACGAGCCGAGGCATCACTGTAATGGAAGCATGTCGCCGGTCACGGCGCAGCGCACCGACGGGGATCCAAATTCGGCAAGACCGATCTCGACTGCGATATATCTATTCACCCCTACGACGAACAAAACATCGTCGTTGAAGCTGTAGGTGAAGAAGTGATTGTTCGTGCTTGATGGAACCCCCGGTGAAATGCTTATTGGAACAAGCTTAAGAATATTGGCGCCGGGACTATTGGGAGGTGCGGACCAAACCTCGAGGGACGCCGTAGAAACGGGTGCACCGTTTGCCGTAACGTAGCAATAGACTTGTTTGACTCGCGTGTAACTATCGGACGGCGTCGGATTCGACGACGGTGCTACGCAGAAAGTTACGGTGACACAATTTTTTATCTCAAACAGATCTTCATAATAGACATTTCCGATGCGACTGGCCGCATGCGCAGGCAAGGAGGGCAGCGCCATTACGGCCGCGATGAGGAAGCTGGCAAACCTTTTCATGTGTGTACTCCCAGTTTGGGGCGACGACACCTTGATTGCGCGACTATATGCGCGTGCCGTGCCGTGGCAGTGCGCGAACGCACGCGCCTGCGGGCACAAGCCTCATCGGGCCTGGACGCTGATCTCAAACTCATTGAGCGATGGACGGCGCGGGCAAGAGCGCCCGTTGTCGGCGCCGTCCCCGTAAATCCATTTCCACCAGTAACTTCAATGGTGGGCGCGACAGGGATCGAACCTGTGACCCCTACGATGTCAACGTAGTGCTCTCCCGCTGAGCTACGCGCCCGTCCGCGAAGGGTGGGCGCGGTATAGAGGCTCGGCTTAGCCGGCGCAAGCTTGACCCCGGAGGAGGGCGCGACCCGCAACGCGGCAAGTTATGGCGGCAGTTATTGCGGCAGGTTATGCACGCCGCGCCGGCGGTCTATACTATGCGGCGTCGGGATCGGCGGTACGCGCGATTCCAGCGAGGAGGAGCAACATGGAGCATGCGGTCCGGCAAATGCCCGAACGCCAGGCGTTCTACGAGAAGATCGACGGAGAGAACCTCTCGGCTTTGTGGAACGTGCTTGGCGCGCTGATCACGCCGGAACCGAAGAGCGCCTGCCAGCCGTTCCTATGGCGCTTCGACGCGATCCGCCAACATATGACCGAAGCGGGCAAGCTGATCACGGCGAAGGAAGCGGAACGCCGCGTGCTCATCCTCGAAAATCCCGGCTTGCGGGGGCAATCGAAAGTCACGACGTCGCTCTATGCCGGCATTCAGGCGGTGCTGCCGGGCGAGGTCGCGCCGGCGCATCGCCATACGCAATCGGCGCTACGCTTCGTGCTCGAGGGCAAGGGGGCGCATACGGCTGTCGACGGCGAGCGCACGATGATGTCGCCCGGCGATTTCGTGATCACGCCGGCAATGACCTGGCACGACCACGGCAACACGTCGTCGGAGCCGATGTTCTGGCTCGACGGGCTCGACATTCCAGTCGTGCAGTTTCTCGACGCATCTTTCGCCGAAGGGCTCGATGACGAGGAACAGCCGATCACACGTCCTGTCGGCGACAGTTACGCGCGCTATGGTCAAAACCTGCTGCCGGTCGACATCAAGCGAAAGTCGAAGACGTCACCGGTGTTCAGTTATCCCTATGAGCACACGCGCGCTGCTTTGGAGCAGATGAAAAAGAGCGAGGCGTGGGACGCCTGCCACGGCTTGAAGCTGCGCTACACCAACCCTGTCAGCGGCGATTACGCCATGCCGACAATGGGCACATTCATCCAGCTTCTGCCGAAAGGCTTCTCAACCTCGCGCTACAGGTCGACCGATGCGACCGTCTATGTGCCGATGGAAGGGAAAGGCCGCACACGCATCGGTGACAAGATTTTCGACTGGGGTCCGCGCGACATTTTCGTCGTACCGAGCTGGCATCCGGTCAGCCACGAGGCGGAAGATGAAAGCGTGCTCTTCAGCTTCTCCGACCGGCCCATTCAGGAAAAGCTCGATCTGTTCCGCGAGGATCGCGGCAATGCATGACGCGCGGGTACTCGCACGCTATCTTTGCAAACGCAGCCCGAGAAGGAAAACGTTCGCGGTATAGTCGCTACCGGGCGTCGTACTCTTTAGCTTCTCGAACGTGTAGCTCGCGCGCACGGCAACGGTGCGGGTGAGATTGTATTCGGCGCGTAGCGTGCCGGCGAAATATTTCTCGTCGAGCGTCACGCCGCGATATTGAGTGTCCTGGAATGTGCCGAGCGCGCTGAGCGTGACGTTGCGCAGCAATGAATGCGATATTTCCAACGTCAGCCGGCGCACGATCGCGCCGGACGCGTTGGCCACGTTGGTTTCCTCGAATGCCGTCGTGCCGCGCAGGGTCACTTTCGTCAGCGGCGTCGGCGTATAGATGAGCGACGCATCGACCAGTGGCCCGTTGAGATTCGACAGCCGCGGATCTTCGTATTTGCGCTGGCCATATCCCGCCGACGCCTCGCCGCTGATGAGGCTCGTCACCTGATAGGTTGCGCCGCCGCGAGCGGAGATTCCGTTTGAACTCCGCTCAAACCCGTTCTGGTCAAGTTGCTGGTCGTAGCGGCGCATATCGGCCGTGACCTCGACGAACGGTTTGAGCTTCGGCGAGATTTCATAGGCGGCGCGGCCCGTTAAACCATACGCATTGAAGTTGTTCGCGGCGAGATCGATGATCGTTCCATCCGACTGCGTCGCATTCTGGTTGACGGTGCGGTCGAACGTGCCTTTGAGCGACAATTCGAGGCGGTTGAAGCGCTGCGTAGCGCCGAGCGTCGCGCCGCTCGAGAAGACGATCGGCTGATTGGTGACCGTGGTGCCGGCCGTGCCGGCAGGCAATTCCGGCGAGCCCGGACGCTGCGTCGTCAGCGCGTAGCGCGCGCCGAGATCGATCTGCGTGTCGCGCGTGACATCGATGCGGCCGGTGAGCGTGCCTGCGCCATCCGGCCGGTTTGCTTTGGGCACTTGGATGAAGTCGGCATATCCCAACCGCAGGTCGCCCTTGAGCTCGTGCCGCGACCATTCGGATTGGATGTTGACCGCGCCGTCCGTCCGCAATTCGGTTGAGCCGCGCGTTGGCGCCTCGATGCGAAACGGGTTGGAATCGTAGCCGGCATACGCGTCGAGTGTTGGACGGAAGCGCACATTGGCGACTTCCACCCCCGTCGCAGCAAAGGGCGTCTCATCCACTTTCGGGCGTACCCTGATCGGGAGGGTCGGCAGAACGGCGACGGTCGGCGGAGCGTCGCTCGGAGCGGGCATGCCGAGCGTCGGGTCGAAGACTTTTGGCGGACCTCCCGTCGTGTCGGGCAGTGCGTTCGGGTCAGTGACGCGAATGCCGCGCTTCAAGAGATCACGCGCGATCTTCGAGCCTTTATAGGCTTCGAGCGGCGGAAGCTGACGCGCACTCGGACGCGGGGCGGGGCGCGGTTTGATCGGGCCAAGGATGAGGTTCTGGCGCGGCCGTCCGTAGTTCGGCGCAGTCGTGAACGGGCTTTGGCCGAACGTCTGTTGCGGTGTCGGCTCCGAGCCCGGCGCGAAAGGATTTGCCGTTCGGCGCAGCTCTTCGATCCCACGCGCCGGCGGCAAGCCGGATAAGCCCGAGCCGCTCGTTGTGGAGGGCGGTGCAATGGTAAGCGGGCTCGGCGAATCGATGACGCGAAGAGTCGAGCCGGCGTCCTGCGCAAATACGGTCTGCGCCGCCGCGGCCGCGGCGAGAAGAGCAGCCGGCAATCCTGCCAACAGGGATGGTCTGCGACGTCCCACGATCGAGGGCACCGAGCTCTTGCGCGCAGCCGGCGCCGGGTGGCCGCTGGCCCCCGATGTTTATGATTTCATGGTTAATGCGCGCTTACCGCAGGATTTCCTGGAGGTTTTGCCCGCAACTTACGCGGCGGCTGCGTGCATGCCGAGCGCCGTCATGTAGATGTCGAGGATTTCTTCTTCCTCGCGGCGCTTGTTCAAGTCCTGTCGGCGCAGCGAGACGATCTTGCGCATGATCTTCACGTCGAAGCCGTTTCCCTTGGCCTCCGCATAGACGTCCTTGATGTCGTCGGCGATCGTCCGCTTTTCTTCCTCAAGCCGCTCGATCCGTTCGACGAATGCGCGAAGCTGGCCGGATTCCACGCCGCCGCTTTTGGTCTTGTCCAGCATCGATCTGTCCATCGGTCACGGAGCGCATCGCGCGCCCTCGGGTCAGGGATGCTCAGTCTGCCACGAAGCGTCAATGCGCGGCCGCCGCTCTTCCCCGCTATCCCGCGGCGGAGCCGGCCGGGTGCGTTCGCGTTCCGTAATGCTTGACTTTGTGCAGTCCCGGCGCGGCGAGAATCGGCGTCAGAAGACGCGCCAATCGCGCGGCCCAGGCCGCCTCACCTGCAGCATCTGCAACAAGGTCCTGCCGCAACTCGACAAGCATGTGCGGTAGACCGCGCATGGTGCCGTGGTGATACATCGTGTCGCCCTCGAGAGCGCCGTCATAAGGTTCGTTATCGCCGACGATAAGATCGCCCGCGGCGGCAAGTGCGCCGATCGTCGGCGTGGCGAGCCGATCGTC
>JAFAVH010000204.1 GCA_019242655.1 Methylobacteriaceae bacterium | reverse complement strand
CGTTCACGCCGTATGCGACGGTCAAGGACGCATTCGGGATGGTCTGCTTCTTCATCCTGTTTGCGTGGTTCGTCTTCTATGTGCCGAATATCCTCGGCGACGCCGACAATTATATCCGCGCCAATCCGCTGGTCACGCCGGCGCACATCGTGCCGGAATGGTACTTCCTGCCGTTCTACGCGATCCTTCGTGCAATCCCCTCGAAACTTGGCGGCGTCATCGCGATGTTCTCGTCGATTGCGATTTTCGCCTTCCTGCCTTGGCTCGACACGTCGCGCGTGCGCTCGGCCAGGTACCGCCCGGTCTACAAGATCTTTTTCTGGGTTTTCGTCGCGACGGGCATCGGCCTCGGCTATCTCGGCTCGCAGCCGCCGGAAGGCGGGTTCGTCATCGCCGCGCGTATCCTGACGGCGTATTACTTCGTGCATCTCTTGGTCCTCATCCCATTGCTTGGGCTGTTCGAGCGACCACGGCCGTTGCCTGCTTCGATCGCTGATTCCGTGCTTGGCGCGGGACCATCGGTCGGCGCGCGTGTGGCAGCGGAATGACAGACCGGCCGGAACGATCCGTGACGAGGAACATGATGTTTGGGGTGAAGTCTATCGGTCTCACGGCACTGGCGCTGTTTGGCGGCGTGGTGATCACCGCCCCCGTGCTGGCGCAGCAGCCGCCGCAAGCGCCGGCAAACGAGGTCAATCGAGACGGGCATAGCGAACCCGTTCCGCCGCGCGAGCATTGGTCGTTCGGCGGTCCGTTCGGCAAGTTCGATCAGGCGCAATTGCAGCGCGGTTTCAAAATCTATCGCGAGGTCTGCTCGAACTGTCATTCGATGCAGCTCGTCGCGTTTCGCAATCTTGCCGATCCCGGCGGTCCGGGCTTCTCGGAGGGGCAGGTCAAGGCGCTTGCCGCTGAATACAAAATCAAGGACGGTCCGAACGAAGCTGGCGAAATGTTCGAACGGCCGGGGCGTCCGTCGGATCACATTCCGTGGAACTTCCCCAACGATAATGCGGCGCGCACGGCAAATGGCGGCGCGCTTCCGCCCGATATGTCGCTGCTTGCGAAGGCGCGCGGCTTCAGCCGCGGCTTCCCGTGGTTCATCATCGATGGTCTGATTCAGTACCAGGAAAAGGGCGCCGATTACATCGTCGGCATTCTGAACGGCTATAAGGACCCGCCGCCTGAAGGCGCCGATCTGCAGCCGGGACAATATTATAACGAGTTCATACCCGGTCATAAGATTGCGATGCCGCCGCCGCTGAGCGGCGACGGGCAGGTCGAATATTCCGACGGAACGCCGGCGACGGTGCAGCAATATTCAAAGGATATTGCGGCGTTCCTTTCATGGGCCGCAGAGCCGAAGCTCGAGGAACGCAAACGAACCGGTCTGCGCGTGCTCGTGTTCCTGATCCTCTTCGCCGGGTTGCTGTATTACACGAAGAAGAAAATCTGGGCCGACGTCGCGCACTGAGGAAGCCTTCCCCGCGCCTTCGGATTAATGGAACGCCTCAAGCAACGCGCAGCTTGACCTCGATATTGCCGCGCGTCGCGCGGGAATAAGGGCAGACTTCTTCGTGCGCAATTTTGGTCAATTGCTCGATTTCCGAATTGTCGCGGCCGGGAACCGAAACCTCGAGTTCGACAGCTAGTTCGAAAAAATTATCTTTGTTTCGGCCGATTGCCACATGGGCGGTGACGCTGGAATCGCGAATAGGCGCACCGCGCTCACGTGCGACGCGCAACAGCGCATTCTCAAAACAGGCCGCATAACCGGCTGCGAACAATTGCTCGGGATTTGTCGCAGCGCCACCGGGCCCACCCAGTTCCTTGGGATAGGCGAGATGCAGGTCCAGCACGCCATCCGACGATTTGATACTTCCATTGCGGCCACCGATTGCGGTTGCGGTCGCGGTGTAAAGTGGTTGCATGGATCCTCGCGTGAATGATGCGATCGAAGCAATTGAGAATCGCTTCAGCCAACTTAAGCTATCCTAGCGCACATCGGCTATCAGCCGACATGCGCCGGAGCGGATCGCTAATGTGATGCCGTCGCCGCAGCCCGCGCTTGCGCTGCTTGCGCGACGATTTGCTCGGCTGGCCGCCCGACGATCTCGGCGAGATGATCGAAGCGCGACGTGTAAGTGCCGACGCCTGCGGTCGCCGAGCGCAACTCGACGATGAGATCGCCCATCTCGGATTCCGGGATAAGCGCCTCGATCGTATCCCAGCCTTCCCAGCCGGGACGGCTGTCATAACCGAGTATCTGCCCGCGGCGGCCGGAAACGATGCCGGTCACGCGTGACAACGCTTCGCTCGGCGTTGAGACCGACACCGCAAGGATCGGTTCGAGCAGAACCGGCTTGCACTTCGGCAGACCTTCGTTCATCGCGATTTTCGCCGCTTGGCGGAACGCCATGTCGGAGGAGTCGACGGTATGATAGCTGCCGTCCGTCAGCGTCACCGCGATGTCGACGACGGGAAAGCCGAGAGGACCGCGCGTCAGCGCATCACGGCAGCCCGCTTCGACCGAGGAGAAGTATTGGCGCGGCACGGTGCCGCCATGCACGGTTTCGTTGAACGCGAAACCTTCGGATCGCTGCCGCGGTTTGATGTCGATGACGACGTCGCCGAACTGGCCGTGGCCGCCGGACTGCTTCTTATGTCGGCCGCGGATCGTGGTCGGCTCGCGGATTGTCTCGCAATACGAGACCGATGGCTTCTTCGCTTCGACCGTCACACCGAAGCGCGCCGCGAGTTTCTCCAGCGCGACGCGCACATGCATTTCGCCCTGGCCAAAAAGCTTCATTTCGCCGGAGGCTTGGTCCTGCACGAAACTCAGCGAGGGATCTTCTTCGGCAAGTTTCGCGATTGCCGCTGCCATACGCACTTCGTCCTTGCGGTCGCGAACTTTCAACGCGAGGGCGTGCACGGGTTGCAGCGGCGCTTGTTTCGGCAGCGCTGCACCGTTGCTCATCGCGGCGCGCGTCTTGGCATCAGCCGCTTTGGCATCAACGAAAGATTCGCCGGTTGCGACGTGATCAAGCCGGCCGAAAGCGGCGCTATCACCTTCTTCGGCGCGCGGCTGCTTGGTCGTTGTGGCACCCATCATGCGCGAGATGCCGCCGATGCGGTCTTCCTCACCGGATGCCGTCAAGATCGTTGCGCCATCGGTGAAGGTGCCACGGAGAACTCGCGCGACGGAGAGCTTACCGCCGTGGGCGGTATGAATCGTGCGCATAACATGCGCAAGCGGCGGACCGTCCGTGGGAACGCCAAGCCGTTCACGCGTCTGTATGAGCCCCGGTGCTTCGTGGCGCAGTGCCTTGAGGAGACGCGTCACACCGTTGCCGCGCTCGGCGCTGCCGATGAGAAGCGGGACGACATGCCCGGAGCGCAGCTCGCGCGTGAGATCGTCGAAAACCTGGTCGCGCGGCGGCTCGATGTCGGAAATCAATTCTTCCATCAGCGCATCGTCGTAATCGGCGAGGCGTTCCAGCATGGAATAGCGCGCTTCCTTCTCGCGCGGCATCTCGCCGGCCGGCACATCGACCACCGTCGATGGCGCGTGCTCGCGGTAGACAAAGGCACGCTCGAGCGCGAGATCGATGAAGCCCGTCGCGATGCCGTTCTGCCAGAGTGGAATTTGCCGTACGATCAGGGGCGAGCGCGACGCCGGCTGCAACATTTCGAGCGTTTCGCGTACGCGCGACGTCGCGATGTCAATCTTGTTCAAGAAGATCAAGCGCGGAATGCCGAGCTCTTCAAGTTCGCGCAGCACGAGCTGCAGCGCCGGGATTTTGCGTTGGTCGGCTTCGCAGACAACGATCGCCGCGTCGCAGAGCGGCAGCACGTTCGGCAGATCGTAGGCAAATTCGATCGAGCCGGGACAATCGATGAACGTGAGGCGATCGCCGAGGTAATCGGCCGTGGCGATATTCGCTTCGATGCTCATCGCATGCGCGCGTGCCTCGGCACTGGAATCGCCGACGCTCGAACCGTCGCGCACATTGCCTTGCCGCGACAGCGCCGCGGTGCGGGCCAGAATGCTCTCGAGAAGCGTGGTCTTGCCGCTCTGAAAGGGACCGACAAGCGCGATCAGCCGCGGCCCCGAAACGCGTCTGTCGCCGTTGCTTCCGTTGTCCGCCATGGCGTGCACCTCCCCGCAGAGGCGCGCCGTGTCACTCGCGCGGTGCCGCGCGCCGTTGTCGCAATGCTTTCATTTGGCGCGGGAGAGCGCAAGGGGCGCGGCCGCAGACCAGGGGAGCCACGCCCTATTTGCGAGGGTCAATTCAGGCTGCCGCAGAAGTGCTGGATTTTGCGGCAGGCGTCCTCGAGCAACGCATTCGACGTTGCGTAGGAAACGCGGAAGTTCGGGCCCGTACCAAAGGCCGAACCTTGCACGACCGCAACGCCCTCGGTTTCGAGCAATGCGTTGCAGAAATCCTCGTCCGTCTCGATGACGGAACCGTCGGGAGTCTTGCGCCCGATCGCACCGGCGCAGGAGGGATAGACGTAGAACGCGCCCTCCGGCGAGTGGCACTTCAAGAAGCGCGCCTGGTTGAGCATCGAGACGACGAGGTCGCGCCGCTCCTCGAAAGCTTTGCGGCTCTTCGGGATGAAGTCCTGCGGGCCGGTGAGCGCCTCAACAGCGGCCCATTGTGCGATCGAGCATGCGCCCGAGGTCTGCTGGCCCTGCAGCATGTCCATCGCTTTGATGAGCTGATCGGGTCCCGCGCCATAGCCGATACGCCAGCCGGTCATGGCATAGGATTTCGATACGCCGTTCATCGTCAGCGTGCGGTCGTAGAGCTTGGGCTCTACTTGCGCGGGCGTCGTGAAGACGAAATCGCCGTAGACGAGATGTTCGTACATGTCGTCGGTCAGAACCCAGACATGCGGGTGCTTCAAGAGCACGTCGGTCACCTTCTTCAGCTCCTCGCGCGTGTAGGCGGCGCCGGACGGATTCGAGGGCGAGTTCAGGATCACCCATTTCGTCCGCGGCGTGATCGCGGCTTCGAGGTCCTCCGGCTGCAGCTTGAAGGCATGCTCCATCTTGGTCTGCACAGTAACAGCCGTACCGCCGCAGATCGCGACCATCTCCGGGTAGCTAACCCAGTAAGGCGCAACGCAAATGACCTCGTCACCCGGATTGAGCGTCGCAAGGAAAGCGTTGAACAAAATCTGCTTGCCGCCGGTACCGACAATCACCTGCGAGGCCTTGTAGTCGAGCCCGTTCTCGCGCTTGAATTTCTCAACGATCGCCTCGCGTAGCGGCACGATCCCGGCCACCGGCGTGTACTTCGTCTCGCCGCGCTCGATCGCCTTGATCGCCGCCTGCTTGATGTTGTCGGGCGTGTCGAAATCCGGCTCGCCGACGGACAGGCTGATGACGTCGCGGCCTTTCGCCTTCAGATCGCGCGCTTTCTGCGTCGCCGCGATGGTCGCGGAAGGCTTTACGCGTGCAAGGGCATCGGCGAGGAAGGCCATGTCGAAAAATCCTCTCCTATCGTTCGGGAGTTGCGCGCCATTCGCGCGCGGCGGACCATAGGTGCAGTGCAGAATGAGGGCAATCCAAATCGCGGGCCATGAACAGGTGCTGCCGGCATGGCACCGCGGCGATTTGTGCGGGACTCGGAAGGCCCCGACCGCTGAGGCGTCAGTACGCTCTTGGCTCCGCTCCAGGGGTCACCGGGCGCGTGTCTGGTGCGGGCGCGGCGGATTGCTGCTGCATGCGCATTTGCCGCTTGTATTCGCGCCGTTTGTGGATGCCGAGGGCGCAACCGGCGACCGCGCCCGCGACGCCGTGGCCGGCATAGTGACCGGCGACCGCGCCGGCCGCGCCGTATTTGAGGCAGCCGCCGGGCTTCGCCTCCGCGCTCAGCGGGAGGGCAAGGACACCGAGCGCGAGCGCCGGTGCAAGGATCAATTTCAGCATGAAGGCTCCCTCTATCCAGCCGCGATGGCCGATGCAGATATAAGGCCGAGCTCGGCATAGAGTAGGGCGCACGTTATTTGAGCCCGAAATAAGCGCGGGCCAGCGCATCGTTCTGTCTGAGCTCGCTGACCAGTCCGGCAAAGCCGATGCGCCCACCTTCGAGCACGAAAATGCGGTCGGCAATGTCGAGAAAGCTCACATTCTGCTCGGCGATGAGGAGCGACAATCCGTGCCCGCGCAAGTCGGAGAGCGTTTTGACGACCTCGCGCACGAAAAGCGGCGAGAGGCCGGCCGAGGGCTCGTCCATGATCAGCAATTGTGGATCGGCGGCGAGCGCCTTGGCGATGCCGAGCATCTTGCGCTGGCCGCCTGAGAGGCTGCTCGCGGCGGCACGACGCTTTTCCCTGAGCACCGGGAAGATCGCGTAGAGTTCTTCAGCGCGCGCACGCGCGCGTTTGGCGTCAAGCGTCTGCGCACCGATGCGGATATTCTCTTCGATCGACAACGCCTGGAAGACGGCGATCTCCGACATGAAGGCAAGGCCGCGGCGGACGCGCTGATCGGTGCGCAGGCGCGTAAGATTCTCGCCATCGAAGCGGATCGTACCGCCAGTGACGCGCACCAGTCCGAGCAGCGCCTTCAGAAACGTCGTCTTGCCGGCACCGTTCGCGCCGAGCAGCACGATCGTCTCGCCTTTACCGACCTGAAGATCGACGCGCCAAAGCACCTGCAGCGAACCGTAAGCCGCTTCGATGCCGATGACTTCAAGCCGTGTGTTCGGAGCAGCGGTTTGCTCAGGCGGCATGCGCGCCTCCGAGAAACACCTCGATCACCTGCGGCACGCGTACCGCTTCGGTGAGCTTGCCTTCGAAAATCTCCTTGCCGGCGTTGAGCACGATGACCCGGTCGGTCACCTGCTCGATGAAGCCCATGAGATGCTCGACGACGATGATTGCCATGTTGGTGCGCGCGAGCTCCTTGAGCTTGCCGCCGACCCATTCGAGCTCGCCCGGGTTCAAGCCGGCAGCAAGCTCGTCGACGAGAAGCAGGCGCGGCCCGGTGGCGAGCGCACGGGCGAGATCGAGCATCTTCTGTTGCGCGCTGTTCAATTCGGCGGCGCGGCGGTCGGCAATCTTGGTGAGATTAAGCGAGTCGAGCAGGGGCTGCGCGTCGGTCAACCCCTGGGGATGATTGCCGTAGGCAATCGCAACTTCGATGTTTTCGCGCGTCGTGAGTGCCAGAAACGGCTTTGGCACCTGAAACGTGCGATTGATGCCGAGATGCACGAGATGATGCGATTTCGTGCCGCTGATGTCCTTGCCTTCGAACAAAACCTCGCCGCCATCGGCGGGGTAGAGGCCGGAGATCACGTTGATGCAGGTCGTCTTGCCCGATCCGTTCGGGCCGACGAGGCCGAGCACTTCGCCGGGCGCGATCGACAGGGTGAGCCCGTCAAGCGCGCGGAAGCCGCCGAAGCGTTTGACCAGATTGTTGACCGTCAGAAGCGGCGCTTTTTCAGGGGACATCGATGCCCCGCCGCTGCAGCAGTGAGGTAAGCCCGTTCGGCAGAAACAGAACGAGCGCCATGATCAAAAAACCGTAGATGAGCTGGAAATATTGCGGCGCCGAGACGCCGATCAAATTGTAGACGCCGTACAAAATGACGACGCCGACGATCGGCCCGAGCAGTGTCGATGTGCCGCCGAACAACGCGAAGACGATGGCGAAGATCGAAAACTCGGCGCCGAACACGGTTTCTGGAAAGAACACCGAGACGTACCAGGCGAATACGCCCCCGGTGAAACCGGCGACCAGCGCGCAGGCGAGCCATGCAATCATGCGAGCGCGCACGACATCAATGCCGGCCATGCTGGCGCTGAACAGGTTTTCGCGAATTGCCTGCAGCGCTAAGCCGAAATTTGACGAGCGCAGATAAGCGACAAAGAGCAAGGTCGCGGCGAGAATTGCGAGTGCCATCGCGTAAGCAAGCGTCGGATTGAAAACGCCGCTGAGGCTGATGCCATAAGGACCGCGGGTGATATCTTCCAGATTGGGATTGGAGATGATCTGAAGAACCGCGAGGGACGCGGCGAGATTGGCGATCGAAAAATACGCGCCGGACAATCGCAGCAACGGCGCGAGCAACAGCCCGAGCGCGCCCGCCGCGGCTCCCGCCGCAATCAGCGCGGCGAGCGGCGGCGCCTTGAGATGCAGCACCGCGATGGAAAAGCCGTAGGCGCCGGCGCCGAAGAATCCGACATAACCGAACGGCAGATAACCCGTGAAGCCATAGAGAATGTTGACGCCCTGTGCGAGCGTGAGAAACACGACGAAATTGAAGAGAAGCAGGTGATTGGAATAGACCGACGGCAAAATTGCCATGACGGCAATCACCGGAACGACGATAAAAGCCGCATCGCGCAGGAGCCGCCGCGAAAGCATCTTAGGCAAGCCGCACCTGCCGTCCGAGAAGGCCGCTCGGCCGCACGAGCAGGATCGCGATTAGCAAAAGGTAGGGCAAAAGATTGGCCCAGGAGCTGAGATAGCTCTGCATCAGCATGTACGAGACGCCGTAGATGATGCCGCCGAGCACAGTGCCGAGCGGATTGCCGAGCGAGCCGATGACGATGACGGCAAACGAGGTCACCGTCGCCTCGACGCCCATAGCCGGCGTGATTGAGCCGAGCATGAACGGCGCGAACACGCCGCCGATCGCGGCGAGCGCGATGCCGATGGCAAATGCGATCGCCGAGACGCGATGTGTGTCGATGCCGGTCGACAATGCTTCTTCGCGGTCCGCCATCACCGCGCGCGTCAGCGCGCCGAGCCGTGTGCGGTAGAGGTAGAGATACACGCACAAAACGGCGAGGAGGCTGGCGATGCCCGCTACGACCCACGCCGCCGGAAATGTCTGGCCGAGAATCTCGACCGGTCCGCTTTCCATGTTCGCGCCGGGAAAGAGATTCACAAATCCTGCAAGCGCGCGCCCGAGCTCGCCGCCGGGAATCGAACGCTCACTGCGGCCGAAGACGATCCCCGCCACCGCCTCGATCACCTGCGAAAGACCGAAGAACAGGATGATCGACAGCATTTCCGGGTCTTTTGCTGCGAGGAGCCGCGGCACGAGAATGTAGTAAAGCGGCAGACCGATCAGCACGAAGAGCACGAAGGCAAGCGGAATGACGGCGACCGGATTGACCTCGCTCAGCGTGTAAAGCCAGAAGGCGAGATAGGCGCCGAGCATGAGAAAGTCGCCATGCGCAAGGTTGACGATGCGCATGACGCCGAAGACGAGATTGAGGCCGAGCCCGACGAGGCTGAAGTAAAGCCCGAAGAGAATGCCGGCGAAGAGTGTGTAGATGAGCATTCAGGCTGTTCCACGTCCCCAGACGCCGAAGGCGATCCGGGGTCCAGGGGCAGATGCTTTTGCTCCGGGAATGTGGCCGACCTTCACAAAGCGTTCCAGATTACGGCCGCGGGTAGACCGGCTTACCCGTCGCGTTTTCGTGCGGATAGATGCTGACAAAATGGATGTGACCGTCCTTATCGGGCACGAGCTGGCCAACAGGCATCAATTCGCCGGTCTGCCCGCCCGTATCGTCGAGTGCGAACGTGCCGTCGAGGGTCTTCAGATTGCCTGAAAGACTGAAGACGGCGCGACGGATTTCAAGCTGATCCATGCTGGTTGCGACCGACATCGCCTTTTCCATGACAAGGCCCGTCGTGTAGCCGGCGACGGAATTGAAACCGAACTCGACCTTGCCATCCGTATATTTCTTCTTCCACGCGTCTTTGAACTGGTCGAGATTCATGCCGAAATTCACGTCGTACTTGATCTCGGATGCCGGCACGTAGGTGTAGACATATTGCAGACCCTTGGCGCCGACATTCTTTTCCAGAAGCTCGGTCTCAAGCGCGGGATAGATGCAGAACAGCATCTTGAACGTGATGCCGTTGTCCTGAAGATTGCGCAGGAAGGCGATGTCGTTCGGTGCGTAGCCGAGGTGAAGGACCGCGTCGGGATTGGCCGCGCGA
>JAFAVH010000240.1 GCA_019242655.1 Methylobacteriaceae bacterium | reverse complement strand
CCTCACGTTTCTATCTTATTAACTAGAGGAGCTATTATTAGTTAAACTTATAGATCGTGGTATATCCCATGCATCTAAGGTCGCAAAGGTCCAAATATGCTTGTATCTTGCTCCAACTCACGCCTGATTTTCACATGTGGAGCAATTAGTTCTGCACTGTCGAATAACGAATGAATACCGCGCCAAATTCCCGAGCGGATCTGCTGGCGCGACTCAACGCTGATGTGGCGCCGGGAACATTTGCCGCAGCTCTCGGACTCCGCTTCGTGGAGGCTACGCTCGATAACGTCGTAGCGCACGTCGAGGTGCCTCTCGACTACATTAGTCGCCCAAGTGTGGTCCACGGCGGTGTTCTTATGGCGATTGCGGACACGGTCGGCGGTTTCGCCACCCGGATCAATCTGCAGCCGGCACAACGCACGACAACCATTGAGTCGAAGACAAATTTTCTTCGCTCGGCGGCACCGGGGCGTCTGCTGAGCGCGAAAGCCAAAGCCCTGCACAAAGGCCGCACAATAATGGTGTGGCAAACTGTAATCAGCGATCAGAAGAACAGAAACATTGCCGTGACGACACAGACCCAGCTGGTCATCGACGCGTCCCTGGCCAAAGTCTCAAATCCCGTCGAGCAGACATGCCAGACATTGCCGCGGAGCACGCCAATCTGATGTCTGCGGCGGATCCTCGAGCCTATGCCAGTGTGATGCTCGTCTGACAGGCAGTGCTCCGCGGGCTCGCAAACCTTCCGGTGATCGTACATTGAGGGGGGGCCAGACATTAATCGCTTGCGGAGCAACAGTGGCCGGCACGGAAATGCGATCTTCCGGCTTAAAATCAGCAAGAGACTTGAGGTGTGGGCGATTAGCCAAAAGTACGCTTTGCATCGTTGCGATGCTGCACAAACCCTTGATGTTGAGGTTGCCGCGGGTCTTGTCCCAGGCGACTAGAAAACCAGTTGTTCCATAAGTCGCTAGCTCTACATTTCGCGACAGCATAGTGTCGCTGAGCGCAGGCGCGCCGCTGAACGAAGCAAGCTGACCTGAGTATACGAGAGCCCGGCTTCCTGAAGCCGCTTTTCAAATAGCTTTCCTCGCTGGCGATAATGACTCGTAAGTAACCAATTCCGAATTGGATCGCGATGCGCACGTTCTTTCGTTCGAGTTCGGCCTTGCCGCGTCGGTCCGAGCGCCGAGCGCAAAGACGAGGAGCGTGATTGGCAGTAGGAGCGGTAGCGGCGGGGACGTCGTCAACCCATTCCTCGGGCACGCCGAAGGACATTGATTCGAACTCGCGAGTATTGTGTTCTGGCGCTTGACCAGCGTCCGTTAAGCTTCAGCTCGCAAGTATGCCGCCGGCCGTCCACTTCTGAACTGCGGCTTAGCTTGCATCCGCCGCTTGCCAAGGGCAACTCTCGCCCGCCTTAAAAGCGCGGCGCTCCGTAAACCTGATTCGTCTCAGCTCTTTGGTGCCTTCATGACCCCTCCGGAAGCAGCTCTCCTCAAGCATACTGAAATTGACCCGGAAATCCTTCCCGGCGGCTCGGAAGACCACGGCGCAAAGGGGGCCAAGCTGAACGGCGACTCGCTTGATCTCCCGCGATTGCTCGATGCGTTGCAGGCGATGCGTGTCGGAGACTTCTCCGTTCGCTTGCCGACACATGACGGCAGCCTGTTTGGCCGCGTGGCCGAAGCTTTCAATGACATCGTTGCTGCGAATGAGCGGATCTCCCAGCAGCTCGAACATGTGGGCGAGGTGGTTGGTCACGAAGGCAAGACCAAGACGCGGGTTCGCTTCGGCCTTTCCGGCGGTGCGTGGGGTGAGATGGAGGAATCGGTCAATACGCTAATCGACGATCTCGTCTGGCCGACCACGCAAGTGACGCGCGCGATATCGGCGGTCGCCAAGGGCGATCTCTTAAAGACGATGCCTCTGGATGTGGAAGGGCGGCCACTAAAGGGCGAGTTCCTGCGCTCGGCGACGATCGTCAACACGATGATCAAGCAGCTTTCGGTGTTCACGTCGGAAGTGACGCGCGTTGCGCGCGAGGTCGGCACCGACGGCAAGCTTGGCGGACAGGCGCAGGTCGTAGAAGTCACCGGTGTTTGGAAAGACCTCACCGAGTCCGTGAACGCGATGGCCTCGAGTCTCATAGCGCAGGTCCGCAACATCGCGGAGGTGACGATCGCGGTCGCCAACGGTGACTTGTCGAAGAAAATCACCGTCGACGTGCGCGGCGAGATCCTGCAGCTGAAGGAAGCCATCAACACGATGGTCGATCAGCTGCGCTCGTTTGCCTCGGAGGTGACGCGCGTTGCACGTGAAGTCGGCACGGAGGGCAAGCTCGGGGGACAGGCGATCGTGCCCGGTGTCGCCGGCACGTGGAAAGACTTGACCGATTCCGTCAACGCGATGTGCGGTAATCTCACAGCGCAGGTTCGCAACATCGCGCAAGTGACGACGGCAGTCGCGCGCGGCGACCTCTCGCGCAAGATCACCGTCGACGTCTCCGGCGAAATTCTCGAACTCAAGAACACCATCAACACGATGGTCGATCAGCTCAACGCCTTCGCCGGGGAAGTGACGCGTGTCGCACGCGAGGTCGGCACCGAAGGCCGTCTCGGCGGTCAGGCGCAAGTGCCGGGCGTGGCAGGTACGTGGAAGGACCTCACCGACAACGTCAACTCGATGGCCTCTAACCTGACCGCGCAGGTGCGCAACATTGCGGAAGTGTCGACGGCCATCGCCAGCGGCGACTTGTCGAAGAAGATCACCGTCAATGTCTCCGGCGAAATCCTTGAGCTGAAAGAAACCATCAATACGATGGTCGATCAGCTCAACGCGTTTGCCTCGGAAGTGACGCGCGTCGCGCGCGAGGTCGGTACCGAAGGCCGGCTCGGTGGGCAGGCGAACGTGCTTGGCGTCGCTGGCACATGGAAGGATCTGACGGACTCGGTGAATTCGATGGCCGGCAACCTCACCGCACAGGTGCGCAACATCGCCGAGGTGTCGACGGCGATCGCCAACGGCGACTTGTCGAAGAAGATCACCGTCGACGTGAAGGGCGAAATCCTCCAGCTGAAGGAGACAATCAACACGACCGTCGATCAGTTGAATGCATTCGCTTCGGAGGTGACGCGCGTCGCGCGCGAAGTCGGCACCGAAGGAAAGCTCGGCGGACAGGCCCAGCTCAAGGGCGTCGCCGGTACTTGGAAAGACTTGACCGACTCCGTCAACTCGATGGCGTCGAACCTCACCGGCCAAGTTCGCAACATCGCGGAGGTCGCAACCGCTGTTGCGCGCGGCGACTTGTCGAAGAAGATCACCGTCAACGTGTCCGGCGAAATTCTTGAGCTGAAGAACACCATCAACACGATGGTCGATCAGCTGAATGCCTTTGCTGGCGAGGTGACGCGCGTCGCGCGCGAAGTCGGCACGGATGGACGTCTCGGCGGACAAGCGCAGGTGCCAGGTGTCGCCGGCACCTGGAAGGACTTGACCGACTCCGTGAACTTCATGGCGGGCAATCTGACTGCGCAGGTCCGCAATATCGCGGAAGTCTCCACCGCCATCGCCAACGGCGACCTCTCGCGCAAGATCACCGTCGACGTGCGCGGCGAGATCCTTCAGCTGAAGGAAACGCTGAACACGATGGTCGATCAGCTGAACCGCTTCGCCTCGGAAGTGACCCGCGTTGCGCGCGAGGTCGGCGCGGAAGGGAAGCTCGGCGGACAGGCAAACGTGCCTGGCGTCGCCGGCACTTGGAAGGACTTGACGGAAAACGTCAATTCGATGGCCTCCAATCTCACCGGACAGGTACGCAACATCGCGGAAGTGACGACCGCGGTCGCGCGCGGCGACCTCTCGCGCAAGATCACCGTCGACGTGAAGGGCGAAATCCTGGAGCTGAAGAACACCATCAACACGATGGTCGATCAGCTCAACGCCTTCGCCGGTGAGGTGACGCGCGTCGCGCGCGAAGTCGGCACCGAAGGCAAGCTCGGTGGTCAAGCGCAGGTGCCCGGCGTGTCCGGCACGTGGAAGGACTTGACCGATTCCGTGAACTTCATGGCCGGCAATTTGACAGATCAGGTCCGCAACATCGCCGACGTTGCGACGGCAATCGCGACCGGCGACTTGTCGAAGAAGATCACCGTCGATGTGCGCGGCGAAATCCTACAGCTCAAAGAGACGATCAACACGATGGTTGATCAGCTGCGTTCATTCGCCGGCGAAGTGACGCGCGTGGCGCGCGAAGTCGGCACTGAAGGCCGGCTCGGCGGACAGGCCGTCGTTCCCGGTGTCGCCGGCACGTGGAAAGATTTGACCGATAACGTCAACCTGCTCGCCGCTAACCTCACGACGCAAGTGCGCAACATCGCGGAAGTGACTACGGCGGTCGCGCGCGGCGACCTCTCGAGAAAGATCACCGTCGACGTGAAGGGTGAGATTCTCGAGCTGAAGAACACCATCAACACCATGGTCGATCAGTTGAACGCGTTTGCCGGCGAGGTGACGCGCGTCGCGCGCGAGGTCGGCACTGAAGGCAAGCTCGGCGGCCAGGCGCAGGTGCCCGGCGTCGCCGGTACGTGGAAGGACTTGACCGATACCGTGAACGTCATGGCGGCGAACCTGACGGAGCAGGTGCGCGGCATCGTGAAGGTGGTCACTGCGGTTGCCGACGGCGACCTCAAGCAGAACCTGACCGTCGCCTCGAAGGGCGAGGTCGCGGCGCTTGCCGAGACTATCAACAACATGACCGACACGCTGGCGACCTTTGCCGATCAGGTGACCAGCGTGGCACGCGAAGTCGGCGTCGAGGGTCGTCTCGGCGGGCAGGCGCATGTGCCTGGCGCCGCCGGCACATGGAAAGACCTCACCGGGAACGTGAACTTGCTCGCCGCGAATCTCACGACGCAAGTGCGCGCGATCGCGGAAGTGGCGACGGCCGTGACCAAGGGCGACCTCACGCGATCGATTCAGGTCGATGCGCGTGGCGAGGTTGCGGAGCTTAAAGACAACATCAACACGATGATCGGCAATCTCCGACTGACCACGGATCAGAATACCGAGCAGGATTGGCTTAAGACCAATCTGGCGCGCTTCACCAACATGCTGCAGGGCCAGCGCGATCTCGGCGCGGTCGGCCGCATGCTACTGTCCGAACTCGCTCCGCTTGTGGAGGCGCAGCACGGCGTTCTCTACCAAGTCGAGGGCGATGGAACGGCAGGCATGCGCCTGCTGGCGTCCTATGCCGACCATCCAACAAGCGGCAATCCAACCCGCCTACAGATCGGCGAGGGACTGATCGGTCAATGTGCGCGCGATGGCCGCCGCATGATTTTGAGCGAGATGCCCGAGAACGTCGTTCCCATCCGGTCCGGCCTGTTCAAGGCGCTGCCGAAGAACGTCGTCGTCCTGCCTGTTCTCTTCGAAGGGCAGGTCAAGGCGGTCATCGAGCTCGCGGCGCTTTCTGCATTTACCGACCTGCAGCTATCGTTCCTCGAGCAACTGACGACCAGTATCGGCATCGTGTTGAACTCCATCGAAGCGACGATGCAGACCGAAGGACTTCTCACTCAATCGCAGCAACTCGCCGCCGAACTTCAAGCGCAGCAGCGCGAATTGCAGCAAACAAACGAGCAGCTCGAACAAAAGGCGCAGCAGCTCGCCGAGCGTAACGTCGAAGTGGAAGCCAAGAACCAGGAAATCGAGCAGGCGCGCCGCGCGGTCGAAGAAAAAGCTGCCGAACTCGCGCTCACCTCGAAATATAAGTCCGAGTTCCTGGCCAATATGAGTCACGAGCTGCGCACGCCGCTGAACTCGATCCTTATCCTTGGGCAGCAGCTGCAGGAAAATCCGGACGGCAATCTCTCGGAGAGGCAGGTCGAGTTCGCGCGCACGATTCATGGCGCCGGCACCGATCTTTTGAACCTCATCTCCGACATTCTCGACCTGTCGAAAATCGAGTCCGGTACGGTTTCCGTCGATGCGGAGGAAATCTTCTTCGCCAACCTGCTCGAGTCGATGGCGCGGCCATTCCGGCACGAGGCGGAACACCGGCGGCTTGGTTTCGACGTCCAGGTGGCGCCTAATCTCGACCGTTCGATCATCACCGACTCAAAGCGCTTGCAGCAGGTGCTCAAGAACCTGCTCTCGAACGCGTTCAAATTCACCGCGCAAGGCGGCGTGAAACTCAGCGTCTATCCTGCGGCGAGCGGCTGGACGCCGGATCACGCGACATTGAGCCACGCGCCCTCGGTGGTCGCATTCGAAGTGTCGGATACCGGCATCGGCATCCCGCCGGAAAAGCAGAAGATCATCTTCGAAGCGTTCCAGCAGGCCGACGCCGGCACGAGCCGCAAATATGGCGGCACGGGTCTCGGCCTGGCGATCAGCCGCGAGCTTGCGAACCTACTCGGCGGCGAAATTCAATTGCGCAGCAATCCCGGCGAAGGTTCGACGTTTACACTATATCTGCCGCTGACCTTTGTTGGCTCGCCGCTTGCTGCGGGACGCCCAACGGCTGAGATGCAGGCTCTGTCGGTTGCGCCGCAACGGCTCGCCGATCCGGCTGTCGCTCCGATCCTCGATGACCGCGCGAATATCGCACCGGGGGATGCCGTGCTGCTGATCGTCGAGGACGATCCGCATTACGCGCGGGTGATGGCGGATTTAGCCAAAGAGTCCGGCTTCAAGGTGCTCGTGGCAATGAGCGGCGCCGATGCGCTCGCGCTTGCGAAGGATTACCCGCCGACGGCGATTTCGCTCGACGTCTTCTTGCCCGACATGTTGGGCTGGACCGTGCTCAGCCAGCTCAAGCAAAATGCCGAGACGCGTCACATTCCGGTACAAATCGTAACGCTCGATGACGACCGGCAGCACGGCCTTTCGCGCGGCGCGTTCTCTTTCCTCAACAAGCCGACCACGACGGAAGGCTTGGAGGCCTCTTTCGCGCGCATTAAGACGTTCGTCGAGCATCGCCGCAAGCGCCTCCTCATCGTCGAGGATAATCCGGCCGAGCAGCTCAGTATCACGGAGCTGTTAGCGCATGACGATATCGACATTGAGACCGTCGATTCCGGTACGCAGGCGCTTGCCCGCTTGAAGGAGCAGCCGGCGGATTGCGTCGTCCTCGATCTGCGCCTGCCCGATATGTCCGGCTTCGAAGTGTTAGAGCGTTTGCGCGACGACGAGGAATTGTCGAGCACGCCGGTCGTCGTGTTTACCGGGCGCGAATTGACGCCGGAAGAAGACGCGCAGCTTCACACGATGGCGCGAAGCGTCGTGGTCAAGGGCGTAGAGTCGCCCGAGCGCCTCCTCGATGAAACGTCGCTTTTCCTGCACAGGGTGATATCCGATTTGCCGCCGCACAAACGTAGAATGCTCGAGCGGCTGCACTCCTCGGATGAGGATCTGCTTGATCGTGTCGCGCTCCTGGTCGACGACGACGCGCGCAACATTTTCGCGTTGTCGAGCGTGTTGGAACGCCGTGGCATGAAGGTGCTGACCGCGACGACCGGCAGCGAAGCGGTCGCCCTTGTGGAGTCGCGGCCTGACGTGTCGATCGTGCTTATGGACATTATGATGCCGGGCATGGACGGATACGAAACGATGCAGGTAATCCGCGCCAATCCCGCCTTCCGCCGGCTGCCGATCATTGCTCTGACTGCGAAGGCGATGAAGGGCGATCGCGAGAAGTGCTTGGAAGCCGGTGCGTCCGACTACCTGGCGAAGCCCGTGAATACTGAGCAGCTCTTGTCGGCACTTCGCATGTGGCTACATCGCTGAGCGAGTGGCTCCCGTGAGCGCTGCCGATCCCGTAAACATCCTCTTGGTGGACGATCAGCCCGCCAAGCTGCTCAGCTATGAAGTGATCCTAAGCGGGCTTGGCGAGACGCTGATCAAGGCGAACTCGGCGCACGAGGCGCTCGCGCATTTGCTGAAGCACGACGTCGCGGTTGTGCTCATCGACGTGCAAATGCCCGACCTCGACGGATTCGAACTCGCGGCGATGATCCGCGAACACCCGAGGTTTCAGCAAACGGCGCTTATCTTCGTCTCCGCGATCCACCTCTCGGATTTGGATCGTCTGCGAGGATACGAGGCCGGCGGCGTCGATTACGTGCCTGTTCCGGTTGTGCCTGAAGTGCTTCGTGCGAAAGTCCGCGTGTTTGCGGAGTTGCATCGCAAGACGCGAGCGCTCGAGCGACTCAACGCGGATCTGGAACAACGTGTCGCCGAGCGTACGGCCGACCTCGAACAATCGCGCGCTGCATTGCAGAAGCTCAACGAAGAGCTGGAGGCGCGTATCGAGGAGCGCACGCGCGAGCGCGAGCAGGCACTGGCGCAATTGTTCGAAGCGCAAAAGATCGACACGATCGGTCAACTAACCGGAGGCGTGGCGCACGACTTCAATAATCTCTTGATGGCAATGCTCGGCAGCCTCGAAGTTCTGAAGAAGCGCCTCAAAGACGATTCCGCCTCGCAGCGTCTGTTGGAAAATGCGCTCAAAGGGGCCGAACGCGGCGCAGCTTTGACGCAGCGGCTTCTCGCGTTTGCACGGCGTCAAGAATTGCGGCCGGAGATCGTCAACATTTCCGAGCTGGTCTCTGGGATGCAGGACTTGTTGGCGCGCGCGCTCGGACCGGGAATACCTCTGGAGAACGATCTACCCCCTAATTTGCCGCCGGTGTTGATCGACGCGAACCAGCTCGAACTTGCAGTGCTCAATCTTGCAGTGAACGCCCGCGATGCGATGCCGGAAGGCGGCCTCCTCAGCGTTTCCGCGGCGGAGGTTGACGCTTCGGATGCGAAGGCGCCGCCGGGTTTGAAGACGAGGCATTATGTCCGGCTGAGTGTGATCGACACCGGGCATGGCATGGACGAACCGACGCTGGCGCGCGCTGCAGAGCCATTCTTCACCACAAAGGGAGTTGGCAAGGGTACCGGCCTCGGTCTTTCCATGGTCCAGGGGCTGGCGGTGCAGTCCGGAGGCGGCCTGCTGCTTGGGAACGAGCCCGGGAAGGGCGCGCGGATCGATCTTTGGCTGCCGCTGGCAGACCGCGCTGCGCACGACTTGGCGTCGCCGCCAAAAGGGCACGCGCAGGAGATGATAGCGAGGGCGTGCACGGTGCTGGTGGTCGATGATGACGCGCTGGTTGCGACGGGAACGGCGGCAATGCTCGAGGATCTGGGTCATTCCGTGATCGAGGCGAACTCCGCGGCTGATGCGCTGAAGCTGCTCGAGGACGGAAAGTCGGTCGACCTTGTGCTCACCGATCATGCAATGCCAGGAATGAGCGGCACCGAGCTCGCCTACCTCTTGCGCACGCGCTACCCCGGTTTGGGCGTGGTGATTGCAAGCGGATATGCCGAGCTGCCGGCCGAGACAAACGCGGACGCTACAATCCCGAAATTGCCCAAGCCGTTCGCGCAATCCGATCTTGCGCGCGTCGTCTCTGAACACGCGACCCGGCCTGCGAATACGGCTGGCGTGTGAGGGGCTGCAGCTCGGGCGGCGCGGGCTGAGAAG
>JAFAVH010000196.1 GCA_019242655.1 Methylobacteriaceae bacterium | reverse complement strand
CTGGGCCTAATGACAGGGGCATCCTCGACATCGCGGCCGGCAATGTCGGCGCGGCGAACAGCGGCGAGGTCGTCGATGCCACACACCCCGCAGCCGGTCCGGCCGGAGAGCGCGCGCCGGCGGGCAAGATGCGCGTGCAGCCGATGCGGGGCGAGATCGAGGTCGAGAACGATCCCGAGCTCTTCCTCCTTGATGGCAACGCCGCGCAAATCTTCCGCTGTGTCGATAATGCCTTCCGTCAGCGCGAAGCCGAAGGCGAAGTCCTCGAGATCGCTCGGCGTGAGCATCATCACGGCGAACGGTATGCCGCCGCATACGACGTTCACCGCTGTCTCCACGGCGACACGTCGCTCATCCGGCTTATCTTCCCCGTTCGCGAGCGGAATAACTCGAGTCTTCGACATCAGCGATGTGTCGAAGCCATCCTTATTCAGGGGCTTCGACAAAGCCGGCGATTCGCCTGAGGCCAAGGTCTTCTTCATAGAATTTCGCTGCCAATTTGATGGGGCAGGTTGGTACGCCGGACCCGCACGGCTGTCATCTTGTATTCCAAGTGCCACTCGGCCAGCCCAAACGGTCAAGCTCGTTTCTAACCTATTCGCGCCGCGTGAGATGACCTTTTTTGAGTCTTTCAACCGGCCAAAAGCCGAACACCATTGACGGAGTCGCTCCAAGATTTAGGATTATTACAAAGTCGTTGCGGCTTGAAGAAAGCCGGGGAGGTCCAGATGACCAGGGGAATTTCGCGGCGCGGCTTTCTAAAAGCCGCCGGCGCGGGCGTGGCGGTCACATCGCTCGGGGCGATGGGCTTCGGCGAAGTCGAGGCCGCAATCGTCGCCCATGTGAGGCCGTTCAAGCTTGCAACCACAGTCGAGACCCGCAACACCTGCCCGTACTGCTCGGTCGCCTGCGGCATCATCATGTATTCGAAGGGCGATGTGCGGAAGGGCGAGCAAGCCGACATCATCCATATCGAGGGTGATGCCGACCACCCGACCAATCGAGGCACCCTGTGCCCGAAAGGAGCGGCGCTCAAGGATTTCGTGCACGCGCCGACGCGCCTAAAATATCCGATGGTGCGCAAGCCCGGCTCGGACAAGTTCGAGCGTGTTTCCTGGGATGAAGCGCTCAATCGGATCGTCCGGCTTATGAAGGACGATCGCGATGCCAATTTCATCCCGAAGAATGCCGCTGGCGTCACGGTAAATCGCTGGACGTCGACTGGCTTTCTGGCGGCGTCAGCCACCACGAACGAAACCGCCTGGGCGACCTATAAAGTCGTCCGAAGCATGGGAATTGTCGGCTTCGATAACCAGGCGCGCGTCTGACACGGCCCTACGGTGTCCAGTTTGGGCCCGACTTTTGGCCGTGGAGCGATGACGAACTCCTGGACCGACATCAAGAACACCGACCTTGTCGTCGTGATGGGCGGCAATGCGGCGGAAGCACATCCGTGCGGCTTCAAATGGGTGACGGAAGCGAAAGCCAATCGCGGCGCCCGTCTGATCGTCGTCGATCCGCGTTACACGCGCACGGCATCGGTCTCGGATTTCTACGCGCCGATCCGGCAGGGTACCGACATCGCGTTCCTGAGCGGCGTCATCAAATACTGCATCGATAACGACAAAGTGCAGTGGGAATACACGAAGAACTTCACCAATGCCGCCTACATCCTCAAGGAAGGCTTTGCCTTCAAGGACGGGCTTTTCACGGGCTATGACGAAGCCAAGCGCGACTACGATAAGGCGAGTTGGGACTACGAGACTGGCGATGATGGTTTCGCTGTCGTCGACATGTCGCTGCAGCATCCGCGTTGCGTCTGGAACATGCTCAAGCAGCATGTCGCGATCTACACGCCCGAGTTTGTCGAGCGTGTTTGCGGCACGCCGAAGGACAAGTTCCTGAAAATTTGTTCGATGATCGCCGAATGCTCGTCGCCGACGAAGACGATGACGTCGATGTACGCGCTCGGTTGGACGCAGCATTCGAGCGGCTCGCAGAACATCCGCACGATGGCGATGCTGCAGCTCATCCTCGGCAATATCGGCGTCCGCGGTGGCGGCATGAACGCTTTGCGCGGCCATTCCAACATCCAGGGCCTGACCGACGTTGGCCTGATGTCGAACCTGATCCCCGGCTACATGAACATTGCCACCGATAAGGAGCCGGATTTCAAGACTTACATGACCACACGGCAGTTCAAGCCGCTGCGGCCTGGACAGACGAGCTACTGGCAGAACTACGGCAAGTTCTTCGTCAGCTTCCAGAAGGCAATGTGGGGCGACACCGCCCGCAAGGAAAACGACTGGGCCTACGATTACCTGCCGAAGCTCGACGTGCCGGCCTATGACGTGCTGCGCATGTTCGAGATGATGAATGCCGGACAGGTGAACGGCTATTTCTGTCAGGGGTTCAATCCGATCCTGTCGTTCCCCAATCGCGGCAAGATCACCTCGGCGTTGTCGAAACTGAAGTTTCTCGTGACGATGGACCCGCTCGAAACCGAGACGTCCCGGTTCTGGGAAAATCACGGCGAATACAATCAGGTCGATCCGAAATCGATCCAGACAGAGGTGTTCCAGCTTCCCACGACGTGCTTTGCGGAAGAGGAGGGCGCGCTCGTCAATTCGGGGCGATGGCTGCAATGGCATTGGCCGGGTGGCTCGCCGCCGGGCGAAGCCAAGCACGACACCTGGATCATGGGTCAGATTTTCACCCGTATGCGCGAACTCTATCGCAAAGAAGGTGGCGCCTTCCCCGATCCGATCCTCAATCTGTCCTGGGACTACAAGGAGCCCGAAGAGCCGGACCCGGAGGAGCTTGCCAGGGAACTCAACGGGCGCGCGCTCACCGATCTTACCGATCCGACGGACGCAACGAAGATCGTCGTGCCCGCCGGCAAGCAGGTGCTGAACTTCTCGCAGCTGCGCGACGACGGTACGACGATGTGTGCGTGCTGGGTCTATTCCGGCTGCTTCAACGAGGCCGGCAACAACATGGCGCGCCGGGACAACAACGACCCCGGCGACACCGGAGCGTATCTCAATTGGACTTTCGCCTGGCCGCTCAATCGCCGGACGCTCTACAATCGCGCCTCCTGCGACCTGAACGGCAAGCCCTGGGATCCTTCCCGCAAGATCATCGAGTGGGATGGCGCGAAATGGTCGGGCTTCGATGTGCCGGACATCGCCCCGAACGCCAAGCCGCAGGATGTCGGCCCGTTCATCATGAACCAGGAGGGCGCGTCGCGGCTGTTCACGCGCGGCCTGATGCGCGACGGACCGTTTCCGGTGCATTACGAGCCGTTCGAGACGCCTGTCGCCAATCCGCTCAATCCGAAGATTCGCGGCAATCCAACGACGCGCGTCTTTCAGAGCGATGTCGCGCAACTCGGCACGTCCGACGAGTTCCCCTACGCGGCGACCTCATACCGGTTGACCGAGCATTTCCACTTCTGGACCAAGCACAACCGCGTGAACGCGGCGCTGCAGCCGGAATTCTTCGTCGAGATTTCGGAAGAGCTCGCGAAGGAAAAGGGCGTCGCGCCGGGCGGATGGGTGCGTGTGTGGTCGAAGCGCGGCTCGGTAAAGGCGAAAGCCGTCGTGACGAAGCGCATCCGGCCGCTGATCTGTGACGGCAAGCCCGTGCATGTCGTCGGCATCCCGCTGCATTGGGGCTTTGTCGGTGCAACGAAGAAGGGCTGGGGTCCGAATTCGCTCTCGCCGTTCCTCGGCGACGCGAATACCGACACGCCGGAATTCAAGGCTTTCCTCGTCAATATAGAATCGACGAGCGCGCCGGGAGCGGTGGCATGATGGACAGCCCGCGCACAGCCATCAGCAATCCGCCGGTCCAGCCGATGGAGAGCAATCTCACCGAGCGCGACCTCGTGCGCCGCTCTGCAACATCGAGCCTGCCGCCGCCGGAGCGGCAGCTGACACCCGTCGCCAAGCTGATCGACGTCTCGAAATGCATCGGCTGCAAGGCGTGCCAATCGGCCTGCGTCGAATGGAACGATACCGATCCGGCCGTCGGCGAGAATGTCGGGTATTACACGAACCCGAACGATCTTACTCCCGACATGTTCACGCTGATGCGGTTCACGGAATGGGTCAATCCGGAAACCGACAACCTTGAATGGCTGATCCGCAAGGACGGCTGCATGCATTGCGCCGATCCAGGATGCTTGAAAGCATGCCCGGCGCCCGGCGCCATCGTGCAATATTCGAACGGTATCGTCGATTTCGTTCACGAGAACTGTATCGGCTGCGGCTATTGCGTGAAGGGCTGTCCCTTCAACATTCCGCGCATTTCGAAGGTCGATCACAAAGCCTATAAGTGTACGCTTTGCTCCGACCGCGTTGCCGTCGGACAGGGCCCGGCCTGCGCCAAAGCCTGCCCGACCAAGGCGATCGTCTTCGGCACCAAAGAAGACATGAAGAAGCACGCCGAAGAGCGCATCACGGACCTCAAGTCGCGCGGCTACAAGAATGCCGGGCTGTACGATCCGCCGGGTGTGAACGGTACGCACGTCATGTACGTGCTGCACCATAACGACAAGCCGCACATCTATGCGGACCTGCCTGACAACCCGCATATTTCGAGGGTCGTCGAGACCTGGAAGGGCGTGACCAAATATGTCGGCCTAGCTTTCATGGGTCTTGCCGCCGCCGGCAGCGTGCTTCACGGCGTTATCGGAAAGCCGAACCGCGTGTCGGAGGAGGACGAGGAACATGCGGAAAAACTGGTCGAGCGTAACGGACGGGGCGCAGGTTGATTGACGATTCACTCGTTCAACCGGGCGATGCCGTCCATCCGGGAAAGCCGGTCATCGTCGACCGCTACGGGCCGGGCGCGCGCATCAATCACTGGATCACGGCGACAAGCCTGATCCTCTTGGCGCTATCCGGGCTTGCGCTGTTCCATCCGTCGCTGTTCTTTCTCACGGCGCTGTTCGGCGGCGGACAGGTGACGCGAACGATCCATCCCTGGATCGGCGTCGTTCTGTTCATCAGCTTCTTTGTGTTCTTCTTCCAGCTCTGGCGCGCGAACCTCTGGGTCCGCAACGACTTCGTCTGGCTCTCGCGCTTTACCGACATAATCAAGCAGAACGAGGACCGGCTTCCGGAACTCGGCAAGTACAATGCCGGACAGAAATTTATCTTCTGGTCGATGACGGGGCTAATCCTTGTGCTGATCGTCAGTGGTATCGGCATCTGGGATCAGTATTTCGGCGAAGCGACGGCGATCGAGACCAAACGCTACGCGATGCTGGTGCACGCCATCGCCGCCGTCCTGATCATCTGCGTCTTCATCCTGCACGTCTATGCCGGCATCTGGACCCGCGGCACGCTGCGCGCCATGACGCGCGGCTCGGTGACCGGCGGCTGGGCTTGGCGGCACCACCGCAAATGGCTGCGTGCCCTTGCCAGCCAGCGTAAGGCCGGCCCGGCCGAATAGACTCTGCAATAGTCACAAGAATGCGTTAGACTGTGTGGCCGGCCGCGGCTTCGCTGTCGGATTGAGCGTGGCCGGTCCGGCCCGTGAGGTGCAATGACAGGTTCCGTTTCCGCTCAACCCGATCCCAGCATGATCGGCGGCGTTCCCAAGGCGCCCTTCGTCCTTCTTCCCAACCCAGCCCGCCTGTTCGCACGCCGCGCGGAGCGGTTCGCGGCGCTGGCGGCGGCGAGCCCGATGGCTCCGTATCTTCGCTTTCTCGAAGCGATCGCGCGGATGCAGAGCGATCTCGCAACCACCTCACCACGCCCCGCTGCGTCCGATGTCGAGCGGATGGCGCAGGCGCGTGGGAACGGCATGCCGCCGCTCGACCGGCTCCGATTTGCTGCCGCACCCGGACTTTCGGCCGTGTTGACGGATTTCATCGCGCGCTGCGAGCCGATAGATAAGCCGCTGGCTGCCGCGGAGGCTTTACGCACGGTGCGCGAGGCCGACACGCCGTCGCGTAGTTCGATGATCGAACACGTGTTGCGCGATACCATTCCGCCCGAGGAACTCGCGCCGCACCTGTATGTGACAGCCGCCCTTCAGGTCTTCGCGGCGCTCGCCGCGGCAAGCCTCGATGCGAGTGAGCTTGTTCCGGTTGCGGTCGGCGTGTGTCCCGCCTGCGGCGGCTTGCCGGTCTCGTCTCTCGTTGTCGGCTTCCAGGGTGCGGAAGGCGTGCGTTACGCCGTCTGCTCCTGCTGCAGCACGCAATGGAACGAGGTGCGCATTAAGTGTCTTGCCTGCGGATCGACGAAAGGGATCGGCTATCGCGAGATTGAAGGCGGCGAAGAGGCTACTGTGAAAGCTGAAGTGTGCGATGCGTGTGAAAGCTGGGTGAAAATTCTTCATCAGAACAAAAACGCGTCTCTCGATCCCGTCGCGGACGATGTCGCAAGCCTCGGCTTGAATGTGCTGATGCGCGACTCGGTCTACCGTCCGGCGGGAATCAATCCCTTCCTCATCGGCTATTGAGCGAACGATGACGTTGCGAGCGCTGCCGTCGGTCGATCAGGTGCTCCGCGATGATGCGTCGCGCACGACGCTGGAGCGTTTCGGCCGCACCGCGACGACGGCCGCGATCCGCGTGAGTCTGGAGGAAGCGCGTGGCGCCGCGCAAGGCGGCGCGCCGGCGGCAACGCGCGCGGATATTGCGCGAGCAGCCGAGCGAGCGCTTGAAGCGCAGGATTGTGCAAGCCTGCGGCCCGTTTTCAATTTGACCGGAACAGTGCTTCACACAAATCTCGGGCGCGCCTTGCTCGCGTCCGAGGCTATCGACGCGGCCGTCGAAACAATGCGCGATGCCGTCGCGCTCGAATTCGACCTTTCGACCGGACAGCGCGGCGAGCGCGACGATCATCTGCGGGAACTTATCTGCGAGCTCACTGGTGCGGAAGACGCGACAATCGTCAACAACAATGCCGCCGCGGTGCTGCTCGCGCTCAACACGCTGGGCGCGGGCCGCGATGCAATCGTGTCGCGTGGCGAATTGATCGAGATTGGCGGCGCGTTCCGCATGCCTGATATCATGATGCGCGCAGGCGTGAACCTTGTCGAAGTGGGAACGACGAACCGCACGCATCAGAAGGATTATCGCGCCGCTTTGCACGCGCAAACCGGATTGATCCTCAAGGTTCACACGTCGAATTACCGCATTGCGGGCTTCACGGCCGAAGTCGACGGCCGCGCACTCGCCGCCATTGCATGCAAAGCCGGTGTGCCGCTGCTCAACGATCTCGGCTCCGGTACGCTGATCGATCTCACCGCTTATGGTCTCGCGCGCGAGCCCACGGTTCGCGAAACTGTCGCCGACGGCGCCGATCTAGTCACCTTTTCCGGCGACAAGCTGCTCGGCGGGCCGCAGGCCGGGTTCATCGTCGGCCGCAAGGATCTCATCGCCGCCGTGAACCGCAATCCGATGAAACGCGCGCTGCGCGTCGACAAGATGCGGATCGCCGCGCTTGCCGCAACATTGAAGCTCTATCGCGATCCCGATCGGCTTGCGGAGCGTCTACCGACATTGCGGCTGCTGGCGCGCAAGCGGGCGGAGATTGCCGCGCAGGCGCAGCGCCTGCTGCCGCGCATTGCATCGACGCTTGGCGCATCGATCTGCGTTGAATCCTGCGAATGCGAGAGCCAGATCGGATCCGGCGCCCTACCGCTCGACACGTTGCCGAGTGCGGGGCTGCGGCTGACGGCAGCAAACGGACATGCGCTCGAGCGGCTTGTCAGCGCCTTGCACGCATTGCCGCGGCCAGTCATCGGGCGCGTGAAAGACGGCGCTTTATTGCTCGATCTGCGCTGCCTCGAAGACGAGGAGAACTTCGTCAAAACGTTCGCTGCACTGCGGCCCGATGCGCTGGCTTGATCGCCTGCGGCGGCATACGGCGCCGCAATCCGATCCAATGGAAGCGGCGCGCGCGGCATCCGAGGCTGGCGATTATGCGACGGCGCTCCGTCTATGGGAGCCGCTCGCGCAGGCAGGTGTTGCCCGCGCGCAGAACAATATCGGGGCGTGTTTCGCGGAAGGGCTGGGCATCGCGCGCGATCCCGAGCTCGCGCTCAAATGGCTGACGCTTTCGGCTGAAGCCGGCGATCCCGTTGGTCAACGCAATTGCGCGGCTCTGCATTTTCGCGGCGACGGAACCGAAGCGGATTTCGTCAAGGCCGCGGCGCTTTATCGGCAGGCGGCGGAGCAGGGCAATGCGCCGGCGCAAGACATGTTGAGCTGGATGCTGCTTGAAGGGGAAGTAATGCCGGCCGATCCAATCGAGGCGCGGCGCTGGGCGCTGGCCGCAGCGGAAGCGGGCGTTGCAGCGTCGATGACGCGTCTCGGCATGATCTATCACAACGCGCTCGGGGTGGACCGCGATGCGGCGCACGCAGCGGATTGGTGGCGTCGCGGCGCCGAAGCGGGCGATGCAGACGGGCAGGCGATGCTCGGCGCCGCTTTGCTGCTCGGCAACGGTGTCGCGAAGGATGCGATAGCGGCACTTGCGTGGCTGCTTCGCGCGCAAGCTGACGGCAGCAAGCTCGCCGCGCCATTCCTTACGCCTGCGCGCGCAGTCGTCGATGAACAAGGACTCGCGGAAGCCGAGCGTCGCGCCGGTGTGCATTCCGCAGCGGGGCGCGCATGATCGTCGGCACGGCGGGCCATATCGACCATGGTAAGACGGCGCTGGTGAAGGCGCTGACCGGGATCGACACCGACCGCCTGAAGGAAGAGAAGGCGCGGGGCATCACCATCGACCTCGGCTTTGCCTCTGCGCAACTCGCCGAAGGCCGGATCACCGGTTTTGTCGATGTGCCAGGCCACGAGCGCCTCGTGCATACGATGCTCGCCGGTGCGAGTGGCATCGATCTCGCGCTCATCGTTGTTGCCGTCGACGACGGCGTGATGCCGCAGACACGCGAGCACGTCGCCATTCTCGACCTGCTCGGAATTGGGCGCTGCATTGTCGCGTTGACCAAAGCGGATCTCGTGGGTGAGGTTCGCCGCAGCGCCGTCGAGACGGAGGTGCGGGCGCTTCTTGCGACCACGTCGCTCGACGCCGCGTCTATTCTTCCTGTTTCCGTCATGTCGGGCGAAGGCGTCGTGGCGTTGCGCGAGCATCTGATCGACGCCGAGCGCGAGACGCCTGCCGTGGCAGCCGATAGCCGCTTCCGGCTCGCGGTAGACCGTTGTTTCACTCTAACGGGTGCGGGCGTGATCGTGACCGGCACGGTCCTGTCCGGTGCGATCGCGCAGGGAGAGAGGGTTATCGTCAGTCCGTCGGGGCTTACAGCACGCGTGCGCTCGCTTCATGCGCAGAGCGAACCGGCCGCGCGCGGAATCGCCGGACAACGCTGCGCGCTCAACCTCGCCGGCGATGCGATCAGCAAGGGAGCAATCGCGCGCGGCGACGTCGTGCTCGACCCGGCGCTACATGCGCCGACCGCGCGGATCGATGCGAGCTTGCGCGTTCTCACAAGCGAGCCAAAGCGTGTTGGCGACTGGTTTCCCGCGCGCCTGCATCACGCGAGCGCCGAAGTTGGCGTGCGCATCGTGCCGCTCGAGGGTCCGATCGCGCCGGGGAGCAGTCGGGGCGTTCAGCTGGTGCTCGACAAGCCTATCGCCGCCGCTGTCGGCGACCGCTTCGTCCTGCGTGATGTCTCGGCGCAGCGCACGATCGGCGGCGGTCGGTTGCTCGACCTGCGGCCGCCGCATCGCAAGCGCCGCACGCCGGAACGGCTCGCGCAGCTTGACGCGCTCGCGCTGACCGATCCCGCGGATGCCTTGCGCCAGCTTCTAAGGATTCCGCCATTCATCGTCGACGTTACGGTTTTCGCGCGCGATCACGCGCTGTCCGATGTACAAGCGGCATCGCTGATCGCTGCATGTGACGCCATTCCCTTCGATACTAATGGGGGCCGCAGCGTGCTGTTGCGCGCGCAATGGATGCATTTCGGCGCAAATCTTGACGAGCAGCTTAAGCACTTCCACGCCGACAATCCCGACCTGCAGGGCATGGGACGCGAGCGATTGCGCCTCGCTGTCGAGCCGCGGCTTCCCGCGCCTGTCTTCCTCGAAGCTCTTCGCAAGCGCGCCGAGGATGGGGAGATCGTGCTGGAGGGCGCTTTCGTTCGGCGGCCGGATCACGAAGTCCGGCTGACTGCTGCGGATGAGGCAATCTGGCATCGGATCGCGCCGCTGCTCGGCGAGGCGGTGCGGTATCGCCCGCCGCGCGTGCGCGATCTCGCCGGCGAACTTGGCGAATCCGAACCGGATATCCGGCGCATACTCAAACTTTGCGCGCGTCTCGGACGTGTCGACCAGATCGCGCACGACCATTTCTTCCTGCGCGCGACGACGGCCGAGATGACCGGATTCGCTCGCGATCTGGCGGCACAGGGCGAGTTCACCGCCGCGCAGTTCCGCGACCGCATGGACAATGGCCGCAAGGTCGCCATTCAGGTTCTCGACTTTTTCGATCGCCACGGCGTAACCTTGCGCCGCGGTGATCTGCGGCGGATCAATCCGCATCGCGCCGACTTGTTCGGCGGGGAACGGCAAGACGGAAGAGAAACGTTCCCGGTGGAGCGTCCGGACTTCAAATCCGGGTGGGGCAGCGAGACTGTCTCGGGTGGGTTCGACTCCCATTCTCTTCCGCCAGTCCGGCAGCGGACATGACGCTGCCGATCACGACCGATTTCGACGAGTGGCTGGTTGAGACATTCGCGGCTGGCGGGCCGTTCACGATCTTGATCGTGCTTGTGGAAATCGGCGAGACGACGGTCGAGCTGCGCCGCTCGGCGCATTTGCACGTCGTCGGCGACGAGACGCGATGGCATGCGATGCTGGACCTTTTCGCTCGCGCCAGCGTGACCTGGTCAGGCGTCGTGTTCTTTCGCGCCGGACGAGAGGGGCTGGTGGAGGATGACGAAGCACGCCGCAGGCTCGCCGCGATCGTGCGCAAGCTGCATGAAGACCGGTCGTTGATCGGCGAAGGCGAGTTCTTCAACCGCGACGGGCTGCGGCTCGCGATCGAAGCGCTGCAACGTCACTGATCTCAACAATTCGCCGCGCGGCCTTTCAGGTCGAGCCCTTGAGCTGTCGCCGGCTGCGGCTTCCCGGCCTGCGTGCCAGCGGGGGCGGTGCCGACAAAGGAGCCACCAAGGCCGCCGCTCCAGCCGGACGACCCGGAATTGCCGGGAGCTGTCCCGTCGTTCGAAGCGGGAGCTGGCTTCGTCGCAGGTTCCTGCGCGGCCGCTTGATTGCAGCCGCCCGGAGGGCCCTGCGCCAACGTCGGCGCCGCTGCGCTAGCAAGGAGTAGAAGGACACAAAGAGCGATGCGCGGCATGAACCAGCCTCCGCGGGAGAAACGGAGACAACGGCAGCGCGGTTCCTCAGCGGATGTCGATGTGGCCGTCGCCGGCGTGAACGGCGCCCACGATGCGCGCTGAGGGAAAGCCGACGCTTTGAATGTCGCTCAGTAGCCGCTCGGCGGATGCACCGGCGCAGGCGACGAGCAGGCCGCCCGATGTTTGCGGATCGGTGAGAAGATGACGCTGCCAAAGCGGCAGCGCGGGTGGAAGCCGAACGTCGTCGCCATAGCTCGCCCAGTTGCGCGTGGACGCGCCCGTCACCATTCCTTGCTGCGCAAGATCGCCGGCATGTGACAGGAGAGGCACATTCTTTATCTCGATCGAGATGTCGGCGCGTGAGGCGCGAGCGACCTCCAGCGCGTGACCGAGCAACCCGAAGCCCGTGACATCCGTCATGGCATGCACATCGGCGTCTGCCGCGAGGTTCTGACCGATCCGGTTGAGGAGCGTCGTCGACGCGATCATCTCTTCATAGGCGCCATCCGGCAGGGCTGACCGCTTGATGGCGGCGGAATAGATACCGATGCCGAGCCCTTTCGTGAGGATCAGCACATCGCCGGGCCGCGCATCGGCATTGCGGCGAACATTCGCTGGATGGGCGAGGCCGACGACCGCCAGGCCATAGATCGGTTCCTGCGCGTCAATCGAATGGCCGCCCGCAACCGGAATTCGGGCTTCGGCGCAGGCTGCCGCGCCACCCGCCAAGATCTTGCGTATGACGTCCGGCGGCAGCTTGTTGATCGGCATACCGACGATGGCAAGCGCGAGGATCGGCCGGCCTCCCATCGCGTATACATCGGAGATCGCGTTGGTCGCGGCGATGCGTCCAAAGTCGTGCGGATCGTCGACGATCGGCATGAAGAAATCGGTCGTCACAATGATGCAGGTATTGTCATCGATCTGCCAGACCGCAGCATCGTCGGCCGTTTCCGCGCCGACCAAGAGTTGTCGGAAGACGCCAGTCGAAGGCTGTTCTGACAGGAGATCGCGGAGTATGGCAGGCGCGAGCTTACAGCCGCAGCCGCCGCCATGCGCCAGTTCGGTTAGACGAATGGGTCGATCGAGCATGGACGCGACGATAGCATAATCCGAATGCGTTCGTGAAACGGTCGATAGGGTGGACGTTGCTCATCGCGACCGCACTTAGACGATCATCAAAGCGACGGACGTGATGGTCGGGAATGATTGATCAGTTCGCAGGCGCGATTGCCAAATCGAGCGTGCGGCTTGGAGCGTTCATGATCTGGATCGACACCGGCCCGGACAAATCGAAACGCACGCTTTTGCGTAGGCCTGGGCAGTTTTTGGCGCTGCTATGCGCAACCGAGGGGGCGACGCTCTTGCCGTCCGGCGAAACGTCGATCCACGCTTCGTCTGAAGCGGTGATCTGGTGGAGGCCGGGTTTGTCCAGAGCAGCAACAGGAAAAACGCCGCCAAACGTTCCTTCCTTCAGCTTGCGATCGGACTTTGCCGGAAACTGGACTGCCGATACTGGACTGAGCACCAGATGTTCCGCGCCGTTACTCTTCAGAATAGCTCCCGACTCGACAGTAGGGGTTGCCGCATCGGCAAACCATTGCCGCTCGCGCGCAAGCGACCAGGCAACACCGTCGCAATCCGATTGCTCGGCGCTCGCAGCTTTCCGCGCATCGCTCGGCAGAACATCGAAAGATTCGCGCTTGAAGATCGCGCTCGCCGCCGGCGTTGCCAGATAATCGTAGAAGGCTTTTGCGTCCGGATTCGTCGACGCGGCAATCATCGCAATCGGATAAAGAATCGGCGGGTGGCTCGAGTCGGGGAAGGTGGCGACAACCTTCACTTTCGGTTCGGCACGTGCATCGCTGCGATAGACGATGCCGGCGGGCGCTTCGCCGCGCGCGACGAAGAGCAAGGTGGCGCGCACGCTTTCGGCTTGTGCGAGCCGATCTTTGACTTTGTCCCAGAGGCCGAGCGAGGTCAGTGCTTTCTCAGCGTAATTGCCGGCCGGCACCGATTTCGGTTCGCCGATGGCAAGCCGTCCGTCGCTGCCGAGGAGCGCGTTGAGGTCGGTTTGCGCGTTGAGAGGGGTCGCCTGCGTCTTGCTGTCAGCCGGCGCGACAAGCACAAGCGCGTTGCCGAGCAGGTTGCGGCGTGTCTCCGCTTTGATCAGCTTGCGTTCGGCGACGTAGTCCATCCATGGCACGTCGGCGGAGATGAAAATGTCAGCGGGCGCGCCGGCCTCGATCTGCTTCGCCAGCGGCCCTGACGCGACGTAGGAAATCTTGGCGCTTTTGCCGGTATCTTTCTGCCATTGCGCCGCGATGTCATCGAGCGCGGTCTTGAGCGACGCGGCAGCAAAGATCGTGACATTTTGCGTCTGCGCCTGCGCGGGGGCGATGGCGATCGCCGAGGCGAGAAATCCAGCGAATGCCAGTGCTTTGCTATTCAACAAGGGCTTTACTCCAGCGAAGCGGCGCCTGCCGCTATATCCCAAGGGATAGAGCGCCGTAAGCCGCGCGCGTCAAGCTTCGGCACGAAGCGAGGCCATCGCAGCCGCTAGCCCTTGCGCAACGAGCGCGACGATGGCTTGCTTTCGATCCATTCCAAATCAGCGCCGCCATGCCGTCACTCAGCATTCGTATCGACCTTGGACCGGGCCGTAGGATCGGCCCCGGCAAGATCGCGCTCCTGGAGAAGATCGCCGAAGCCGGCTCGATCGCGGCCGGCGGCCGCGCGCTGGACATGTCGTACAAGCGCGCCTGGGATCTGGTCGATGAGATCGGCGTGCTCTGCGGCAAGCCAGTCGTTGCGCCGCGCACGGGCGGCAAAAGGGGCGGCGGTGCAACGCTGACCCCTTTCGGCATGGCGCTGATCGAGCGCTACCGCGAAATCGAGCAAGCTGCGTTAAAGGCGGTGCAGCCGCAGCTCAAGGCGCTGCAGCGCGAGATCGGCAAGGGCTAAGCGCGGCGAGGAAGCTCGCGACGCTCGCGCTGCGCAGCGGCACAAACGGCTTGCCGCTCTCGCGGCAAAACCGTTTGGTCCGGCCCGCCGCATCGTGGCTGACGCAATCGACCGGAAACAGCACCAAATCCGACTGGCTGATAAGGCCGGGTAAAAGGCCGATATTGTCGTCAACGCCGCCGTCGTGATGCAGAAATGTCCCGCCGTGCCGTGCCGCGAGTGCATTGAGCTGGTTGACCTGGCTTGGTCTGCCACCGACATAGAGCAGGGTCTTGCCCGCAATCTCGATTTCACGCCCGCCGTCATTGCCAATCAGCGTGTCTGCAAGGGCCGCTTCGAGTGCTGTCAGTTCGCACTGAAGCTCGGTTTCAGCCGCGCCGACGATGGTGAGCTGCCTTTCGGCGTCGCCGCGCCTTCTTGCTTCTGCGCGTAGGCGCTCCTCGAGCTGCGCGATGCGCGCCTGCTCACGCGATGTGCGCAGCTCCGCAGCCGCGAGCTCCTGGACTAATTCGTCGTTTTTTCGCGGCTCGGCCGATCCGCCGCTCGCCTCAAGCAGGCGGGCGCATTCTTCCTGCACTGCCAGCTGCCGCTTCGTCTCAGAAAGCTCCTCGCCGAGGTTGCGCAGCCGCGCTTCCTGCCGGGCGACTTTGTCGTGCGCGCGTTGCAATTCAGCTTCGAGCAGCGAGAGCCGGCGGATGTCGATACGATTGGATTGGCCAACGAGATGCGAAAGCATGTGCACCTCGCCGAACGCGTCCTGGACGAGCGTCCGGTCCGTCGCCGGATGCGTGAGCACGGCCCAATAGGCCCCCGGTATTTCGCCGCGTTCGAACGAATCGCGCCAAAGTGCGCGCACTTCGTCAGGAGAATGCGCTTTGGCAAAGTGCTTGATCGCGCGCTCGTGTTTGCGATCGAGCAGCTTCTGCAAAAGCTTGGAACCGATGTCCTTCTTGCCGGCGAGAAGCACGCCACGGCTATGCAGGACATGGTCTGCGGCAGTCCTTGCATCCGGTTCGCCGAGCTTGTCGAGCAGTTGGCGCAGATCGCCCGTGGTCAGGCAGGTGCCGATGATCGAGCAGTGAAGATTGGGGGAGAGTTCCCAGACGCGGTCGCGGAGGACAGGCGCAGGCTGCCGCGGCGAAGCGAGCGCCGCGGGAGAAACATTGCGGCCGAGCGCCCGCTGGAAAGCGTCGGAGAAGCTCAGGGACTGGGACACTCGCTAACGTTATATCCAAAAGAATATAACGCAAGCGCACGTTCCCCAGCCATAGCGGCCCTCACGCCACTAGAAGCTGAGCGAACCGCCGATCACGACCGCAAATTTGTCTCTACCAGAACGGTTTCGGTGTCGAAACGGGCCGCATGCCACGTGCCCGTCGGAAAACAGAAGATGCTTCCTGGACCGAAAGGCCGCGAACCCTCTTCCGTTTCAAGTTCCCCAGTGCCCGAAAGCACCTGAACGAATTGCTCGTGATCGTGATGGTGTTTTGGCGCTGAAAGGCCGGCCGGTACTGTCACGCGGACCAGGGAGACACCGACGCCTTCGATCGTCTGCTTTGATATGCCGTTCGCCGCGACGGATGCTTTGGTCGCAGACCATTCTTGAATATGCGCCATCCGCTCTTCCCAATGAGGCGCGCCCATTTTCGCGGTGCCGCGCCAGTTAAATGTTGCGCGAAAAGATTAGCAGTAAATTTGCGCTGGATTGCTTCCCAGGGGAAGTGCTCTCCCCGCGAAATCTAAGGCCGGGCGTAAGCCTGGAAGCGTCGGACGGTCTCTAGCGCTTTCCGGATCTGGCTGGCGCATTCACGCCATCCCTCAGCTTCGAGCTCATCTGCGAGATTCATCGCGCGGTCGTGCGTGATATATTCGATGACATCGGCGGCCCGCCTGACGCGCAGCCGCCATTCGCCTTCGGCCATTACGATCTCGGTCGGCTCGAATATAGCCATCCACGCGCCCCACGGAACTGATGCCGTAAGCACTTTCGCCTGAATGGGGCTAAAGTGTGGGCGGGGCGCCGTCAAAGCCGCCTGAACCCCTCGCCAGCTACCAGGACATCAAAAAGCCGGCGCGGCTGAACCGGCCCAGGGAACCGGTTGGCGTCTGCCAAGTTGAACAGCCATGCTGATCACCATGTTCTCATTTCTGCTTTCCACGGCGCTCCCGGCGGCCGCGATCACGAGCCTGATCTGGACCGTGGCGACCAAAGAGCGGGCGAAACAGGCTTCCGCCACCGCGCGGGACCGCCGTTAATTGTCTCTGAAGTCGGCGGATCGCCGACGTTAAGGCCGTTTTCCTCGAGACGCGTTCAGCCCATTTTTCGCCTCGTGACCGTCAGGCGCGCTAACATTGCGCAGGCCTGCGGGCTCGGAGGACATGGCCCTGAAACCTGCGGCCGTTTATTCGCCGGTCTGCTTGCCGAACTCAGGTGAAGAGCCCAGCTCACGTGAGCATCTTATTGGTTGGCGAGTTCGGCGCGGAAGAATACGCGCGCTGGCGCGAGAATCTGGCGGCTTGTCTCGCCGGTGACGAAATATTGCGCCTTGCAACGGACAAATACGACCCGGCTTCAATCGAGATCGCTCTTGTCGCCAATCCGCCTGCCGGCTCCCTCGTCGGATTGAGGAACTTGCGGCTGATCCAGAGCCTATGGGCCGGCGTCGACCGGCTTTTGTCGGATGCGACCGTGCCCGCGCATGTGCCGATCGTCCGGTTGATTGACCCCAACCTCACGCAAGCGATGACGGAATGCGCACTCGCTTGCGTCATGTTCCTGCACCGGCAATTTCCGGCTTACGCGGAGCAGCAGGCAACGCGCGAATGGAAAAAACGGCCGCAAACGTTGGCGCGGCAGCGCCGTGTCGGCATACTGGGCTTTGGCCAGCTAGGGCAGGCTGTTGCGGCGGCGCTCGCATCCCTCAATTTCGATGTCGAGGCATGGAGCGCGCGCTCTCATAGCTTCGAGGGCATCAGGACGCGGACCGGCCAAAGCGGATTAGCCGCTTTGCTGGAAAGATCGGACATCCTCATCAATCTCCTGCCGCTTACCGCGGAGACGGCCGATATTCTGAATGCAAATCTCTTCAGGCAGCTGCCGAGAGGGGCATCGATCGTCAACCTCGCTCGCGGCGGCCATCTCGACGAGGGCAGCTTGCTCGACGCCCTGGCGAGCGGTCACCTCGCTCATGCCATTCTCGACGTATTTCGCGAGGAGCCGTTACCCCGAGATCATCCTTTCTGGTCGCATCCGCGCATTACAGCGCTGCCGCATGTCGCTGCGGAAACCGATATGAAGACCGCAGCAAAAATCGCTGCGGACAACATAAGGGAATTCCGCGGCAGCCGAATGCCGGCTCCTTTGGTTGATCGGGCGAAAGGATACTGACTTCTACTATGCCGCTCGCCCGATCTGCGTCGCATCGGCGGACAGAAAGCCTCGAAGCCGTCGATTGATGATTTCTTCGGCCTCGCTCATGATGCGGTCGATCAGCTCCTTCACGCTGGGAATATCGTGGATCAATCCCACCACCATTCCGCAGCTCCACGCGCCTGCATCCATGTTGCCGTTCAGCATGATGTCGGGATAAACGCCAGCTACTTGATCGTGAATGTCGTCGATGGTTAGGATTGCGCCTTTTTCGCGCTC